>NZ_JBKGZG010000018.1:0-40453 GCF_046545655.1 Thiohalorhabdus sp.
GCCCAGGTAGTCGGCCTCCTCGCCGTCGCTGGCGATATCCGCCGCGTAGCCGGCCTCCCGCAGAGAATCCCGGATCCGCTCGCCCAGGACCGGGTCGTCCTCCGCCACCAGGATCCGCATCTATTCCTCGGTCTCCGAGGAGAGCAGCTTTCCGGTCCGGGCGTCGAAGTACAGCTCGCGAAAGGTGCCGCCGGCGTCGATGAGCTCCACCTCGTAGAGGTGGCGCCCGTCCTTCTGTTCCAGCTCCACCTCCACCAGCTGGGAGTCGGGATGGCGCTACCGGGCGGCGGCCAGGATGCGCTCGAAGGGCAGGATCTCCTTTTCCTCGCGGAGCTCGCGCACGTGGTCCGAATCCTCGCCGCCGGGTCCGGAATCGGCCCCCACGGCGGCGACGAGGGGTGTCAGGGCCAACAGGGCCAGCCCGGCTTTGCCGGGGAAGGCGGCCATGGGCTCAACTCCTATTCGGTGCGCTTGCGGCCGTTGATCATGGCCCGCACCAGGTTCTCGCCGTGGCGCCAGCCCGTGAACAGCACCCCGCCCACGTGCAGCCCCACCAGGGCCAGAGTCAGGTTGGCGGCCAGCTCGTGGACCTCTTCGAGGGCCTCCGCCTCGCCGCCGGAGTGCTCTTCCCCGTCCTCTCCGTGGTCGTCGGCGTAGGCGGCGGGTATCGGGGCGGGTGCCGCGGTCTCCTGGGCGTACCAGCTTCCCAGGGGGCCCCGCTGCTCTTCGGCACCGTACACCATGAGGCCGGTCACCGCCGTGAGGGCCAGGGCGCCCAGGAGCGCGACCACCATGACGCCTCCCAGGGGATTGTGCCCCAAAAAGCGCGGCTCCCGCCCGCGGACCAGTCGCCCCAGGTAGGTTTTCAGGGTGATGGGGGAGGGGACGAAGTCGGAAAACCGGGCATGGCGCGGCCCCAGGAAGCCCCAGGCCACGCGCACCAGCACCAGGGTGCCGATCAGGTAGCCGAGCCAGACGTGGAGGCCTTCGGGCTCCTCCACCAGGTAGGCGACGAAGAAGGCGGCGGCGAGAATCCAGTGGGAAATGCGGACCCAGGGGTCCCAGACCCGGGTTTCCTGCGGCGTTGGACTCCGAACGGTCATTCGGGGAGTCCTCCATGTGATGTCCCGTCACATGGTAGGAGGCCGTTCTGAATCCAGCCTGAATAGGCGGCCCCGGATCGGACGCGGCCGGGGCCCGCCGCCGGGCGAAACGATCACCCGGGCTGGGCCGCCTCCGACTCCGCCTCGCCGGCCTCGCCTTCGCCCTCGTCATGGGCAAGGAAACGCGATTTCTGGCCCTCCCAGAGGCCCTGAATTTGGAGACGGGCTGCGTCGAGCAGGTAGCGGATCCAGCCTCCGGGGGCCACTTCCGCCTTGGCCAGGAGGGGCCGGCGAGCCAGCGATTCGTCGCCCAGCTTCACCTGCAGCATGCCCACCTCATCCTGCTCCTGGACCGGGGCCCGGAGGGGGGAGTCCAGCCGCGCCCGCAGCTCCAGGTCGGAGGCGCTGTCGCGGGGGATGGTGACGTAGAGGGGCTCCGCCAGGGTCAGCTTCAGCTCCTCCGCGGCGCCCTGCCAGACGCGGGTCGTCTCCACGGTCTCGCCACTGGCGTAGAGCTTGCGGGTCTCGTAGAAGCGGAAGCCGTAGTTGAGCAGGCCCTGCATGCTCTCGAAGCGTTGCCCGGCGGAGGGGGAGCCCAGGACTACGCTAATCAGCCGCATGCCGTCGCGCTCCACCGTGCCCACCAGGTTGTAACCGGCGGCCTCGGTGTGCCCGGTCTTCAGGCCATCCGCCCCCTCCATGCGGCCCAGGAGGCGATTCCGGTTGCTCTGGGTGATGCCGTTGTGGTTGAAGGAGCGCTGCCCGAAGATCTCCAGGTACTGCGGGTATTCGTTCACAATGGCCCGGCCCAGCTTCGCCATGTCGCGGGCGGTGACCACCATGTCTTCGCCGGGAAGCCCCGCCGGATCGGTGAAGTGGGAGTTCTCCATGCCCAGGTCCCGGGCGGTGCGGTTCATCATGCGGAGGAAGGTCTCCTTGCCGCCGGCGAGGTGCTCGGCGAGGGCCAGCCCCGCGTCGTTGCCGCTCTGGACCAACAGGCCGCGCAGGAGCTTATCCACCGAGACGCGCTCGCCCACCTTGAGGAACATCTGCGAGCCCTTGAGCTCCCAGACCTCTTTGCTGATGCGGACCTCGTCCTCCAGGGAGATCCGGCCCTCCTCGATGGCCTGGAAGGTGATGTAGGCGGTCATCAGCTTGGCCAGGCTGGCGGGGGGATGTTTCTTGTCGGGATTCTGGCTGGCGAGGATCCGGCCCGATTTGGCGTCCATCAGGATGGCTGCCTCGGCGGGAGTCCCGGGAGGCTCCGGCACATAGCGGGCGTTCGCCCAGGCGGGGAGCAGGATAAAGCAGAGGCAAATCACAGCGATGAATCGGTTCATCGATCTACCGTTCGTGGAAATGATGGCCGGATCATGCATGGTCCCCCCCAAATGGCAGTCCGTTCGCCACAAAAGGTTGCCCCAGTTGGCGGAGAAGGGCAAGACCGTGAAGTGGGGAAAATTCTAACAGAGAATGGGGAGCACCCTCAGATGGGGGTCGGTTTTTCCCGTGCAAAATGCGAATAAGGCATAAGGGACGCTCCTCCCTCCCTTGGGAAATCCGGAAGGGATTCCTTAGACCACCCGGTTGCGCTCCTCTCCCCGCAGGAATGCCCGGAGGTTGGCGGCCAGCTCTTCCACCATGCGCTGGCGGGCGGCCCGGGTGGCCCAGGCTACGTGGGGGGTGACGATCAGGTTGGGGATGTCCGGGGCCAACAAAACGTGGCCGGCGGGGGGCGGCTCCCGGGTCAGCACGTCCACCCCCGCCCCGCCCAGGCGGCCCTTGCGCAGGGCTTCGGCCAGGGCGGGCTCGTCCACGATGCCGCCGCGGGCGGTGTTGATGAGCAGGGCGTCGTCGGGCATCCGCGCGAGCTCGGCGGGGCCGATGAGATTTTCCGTCTCGGGGGTCAGGGGGCAGTGGAGGCTCAGGACGTCCACCTCGGCCAGCAGCTCCTCCAGAGGGCTCCGCCCCGGACGCTCGGGACGGCCCGGGGTCTGGGCGATCCGCACCTGCATGCCGAAGGCCTCCGCCACCCTCGCCACGTTGCTGCCCAGCTCGCCGTGGCCCACCACTCCCAGGGTCCGGCCCGCCAGCTCGCGGATGGGGAAATCCAGCAGACAGAAGTGGGGGCTCTCCGACCAGCGCCCGGCGGCGACGGCGGCGGTGTAGTCCGGCAGCCGGGTGGTGAGGGCCAGGATTAAGCCGAAGACGTGCTGCACGACGGCGGGCGTGGCGTAGCCCACCACGTTGGTGACTGCGACCCCCCGCTCGCGGGCGGCCTCCAGGTCCACATTGTTGGTGCCGGTGGCGGCGATGCAGATGAGCCGGAGGTTGGGCGCGGCCCGGATGGCCTCCGCGTCCAGGGGGACCTTGTTGGTGACCACCACCTCCGCCTCCCGGATACGCTCCGGGACGGTCTCGGCCGGTGTCTCGTCGAAAAAGGACCAGTCCGTCGCGGTGGCCTCCAGGGACTTGCGATCCAGGTCCCCCCGGTCCAGGGAGGTGGTATCCAGAAAGACCGCTTGCATGGATGGGCTCCTTCCTTGGTTGGGCTCGCGATGGCACCGGCTGCGTCCCGGCTAGGCCAGCAGGACGGCCACGATGCCGGTGAGGTAGATGCCGTCGAAGGTCCCGGCGCCGCCGATGGAGGCCAGCGGCGTGCCCATCTTCCGGATGTCGCCGATGCGGAGCAGGTCCGCGCCGATCAGGACCCCGAGGGTGCCCCCGATGTAGGCCAGGGGGGCGCTCTGCGCGCCGCCCAGAAGCAGGGCCGTCAGGGCGGCCGTGATGGGGGCGACGAAGAGGGGCATGGCGATGCCCAGGCCGGGCACCGGGCGGCTGGCCAGGTAGCTGATGGCGGCCACCAGGCCCACCGTGCCGCCCACCTGCGCCGGGGAGAGGGCGTGCAGGTTCCAGAGGTAGACGGAGAAGGCCACCGGAATCAGGCAGCCTCCGAGGTTGACGGCCACCAGGGTGCGGCCCCGGAAGGGCTGCCGCGGCCGCAGCAGTCCCAGGGAAAAGGCGGGATGGACCCGCTGCTCGGGGGGTGCCTCTGCGGGCATGGAGAACAAGGGCAGGTTGACCCCACCGCCGAGCAGGGAGCCAAAGAGCAGCACCAGGAGGGCCTCCATGGGCAGGCCCAGCTTATCCACGGCGATGGTGAGGACCCCCACCTGGATGAAGGCCAGCAGGAAAGCGGCCAGGACCAGGAACAGGAGCAGGTGGAGGGGGGAGAAGGGCATGCTCAGGCCTCCCCGGGGTCGAGGGCGGGGCGCGGCTCCGGCACCCCGGCGCGTTGGAAGGCGGACCGCCGCTTCCGGCACTGGGGACAGCTCCCGCAGGGCTCCCGTCGTCCCAGGAGGCAGCTGTAGGTCCGGCCGAAGTCCACCCCCAGCCGTAGCCCCTCCCGGACCACCTCGTCCTTGCCCATCTCCTGGAAGGGCGCTTCCACCGACACGGGCCCTAGCAGGCCGGCCATGCCCCGGAAGGCGTCCAGGAAAGGGCGGGAGGCGCTCGTCGCCAAGTCCGCGTCGTCCCCCGTGGTGCCGATCAACAGGCGGTCCGCGCCGCGCTTCTCCGCCAGGCTCAGTCCCAGGGAGAGGGCCACCAGGTTCCGGTGGGGGAGGGGGATGTGGTACCGACGCTCCTGTCCCGCCTGGAAGACCGGGGTCACCCCCGCGATGTCCAGCACCTCCAGCTCCAGGCCCAGCTCCCGGCACTGCGACCGGGCGGCCCGGTGCTCCCGCTCGGATGGACGCTGCCCATAGTGGAAGAAGACGGGGGCGATCCGCCCCCCTTTCCGGGCCAGGCGGTGGAGCAGGGTGGTGCTCTCGATCCCGCCACTGGCCAGCACCACGCAGCCCCCGTCTCTCCGGGCCTCCAGTTCAACTGCCATAACGGTTCGCCTCGATTTCCGGATCTTGTCCCCGGCCTCTTGACGCATGCGACAAGAGGCACAATATCGACCATATGGACATGGAGAATCCGGTTCCCCTCCCGCGGGAGTAAACCGGCGGTTTTTTTGTCTCAATAGGGTAAGAATCGGATGACCCGATTGACACCCTCACCCACGAGGAAAAAAGGACTATGCAGGAACGACTCGAGACCATTATCCGGGAGGGACGCCTCCTGGCCCAGGAGACCGGGACCCGGGTCGCCTCCATGGCGCGCTCGGCCTACCGGGATGTCATGTATCGGCTGGGCTGGACTCCGTCGGAGGAGCATGAGGACGAGGGGCTTGGCCTGGAGGCGAAGTCCGCGGAGACCGGTCCGACAAGCCCGGAAGGCTACGCCGCGGGACAGCTGTGGCGGCCCAAGGATCCATCCAAGAAATCCCGGAAGATTTTGGAGGTTACCAAGGAAGGAGGGGACTATTATGTGATCTGGCAGAACCCCGAAGGGGGCCCCCGCAACCGGATCAAGGAGTCCAGCTTCACGAGGTGGGTACGTCGGGAGAGCTCCTACGTCCAGTAGTCGTTTCCCGTCTCTGCCCTTTGTAGGGTTGCCCGAAGGCGCTGCACCGCACTTTTTAAGCCTTCACTGACCGCCACCGGATAGGGCGACTCGGACATGCGCAGGTTGCGGAGGTTTGCCGCAAGACGCTCGCGCTCACGGGCCGCGTGCTTCCGGATCTCATCCAGCCCCCGACGGGGCGCAGTTCGTTCCCCCTCCCGCATCACCGTTTCCAGCAAGGGCTGACCCTCCATGCCCGGCTCCTCCAGGGCCGCGATGGTGTCGCCGCAGTAGAAACCATCCCCTCCGCTATGGCGGTAGACTTGCTTGCGCGCGGGCAGCGTGGTCTTGCTCGTCGCCAGCTTCATGCGTGGCTCGCGGGCGTACTCCACCAGCTTGTAGGCGCTATCCAGGTAGGGGCTGTCCTCGGAGACCCCAAGATGGGTGCCAACGCCGAAGCCGTCTATGGGGGCGCCGTCCTCCAGCAGGTCGGCGATGCCGTATTCGTCCAGGCTACCGCTGGCGAAGATGCTCACCCCATGCAGGCCGCGTGCGTCCAGGATCTCCCGAGCCCCGCGGGCCAGCCCGCCCAGATCGCCGGAATCCAGGCGGATGCCCCGCACCCGGAAGGCGTCCCCCCACCGCTCCGCCATGTCGGCCACCTTCCGTACGCCCTCCAGGGTATCGTAGGTGTCCACCAGCAGGATTGTCTCGGGATAGAGGCGGGCGAAGGCCTCGAAGGCGGCCCGCTCGTCCGGATGGGCTTCGATGTAGCTGTGGGCCATGGTGCCCGATACCGGGATGCCGTAGACCTGCCCGGCGAGCACGTTGGAGGTGGCGTCCACCCCGGCGATGTAGAAGGCGCGCGCCGCCTTCAGGGTGGCGTCGGCGCCGTGCATGCGCCGGGCGCCGAAGTCCACCACCGTGCGGCCCCGGGCCGCCTCCACCACCCGGCTGGCCTTGCTGGCCATCAGGGTCTGGAAGTGGAGCTGGTTGAGCAGGAAGGTCTCCGCCAGCTGGGCCTCGGGGAGGGGGGCGATCACCTCCAGGAGCGGCTCGTCCGGGAACACGGGGGTGCCCTCGGGGACGGCGCGCACCTCCCCGGTGAAGCGGAATCCGGCCAGGTAGTCGAGGAAGGCTTCGGAGAACTGACCCAGGGAGCGCAGGTAGTCCAGGGACTCCTCCGAAAAGTGGAGGTTCTCCAGGTAGTCCAGGGCGGTCTCCAGACCGGCGGCGAGGAGGAAGCCCCGGTTGGGAGGCAGCTTGCGCACGAACAGGTCGAACACCGCCGTGTCCCCCAGGCCCTCCCGGTGGTAGGCCTGCAGCATGGTGAGCTCGTAGAGGTCGGTGAGGAGGGCCGCGTTGTCGGAGGTGACCCAGTCCTCCGAGCTCATTTCCCGGGCTCCGCGCTGCGCTCGATCACCGCCCCCGCCTCCTGCATGTCCTCCACGGCCCGGTCGCCGTCGCCGGGGGTGGCGTCCACGGGACGGGTGGCGGGCAGGAGCAGGTGCACCTCGAAGGCCTCCCGGGCCCCGTCGATGACGCTGGCCCGGACGCAGACGTCCTGGGCCAGTCCCCCCACCCAGAGGCGCGTCACCCCGGCGTCCCGCATCCGCTCGCCCAGCTCGGTGTCGTCGAAGGCCGAGTACTGGTCACGGTCGGGATCCATTCCCTTGCTGATGATGGCGGCGTCCTCGGGGAGCTGCAGGTCAGGGTGGAAGGCCGCCCCCTGGGTCTCCTGGATGCAGTGGGGGGGCCAGGGTCCGCCCCGGTCGTGGAAGCTGATGTGGTTTGCCGGGTGCCAGTCCCGGGAGGCGTAGATGGGCACGCCCGCCTTTCGGGCCAGGGCGATCCAGCCGTTCAGGACGGGCACCACCTCGTCCCCTTCCGGCACGGCCAGGGAGCCGCCGGGGCAGAAGTCGTTCTGCACGTCGACGATGAGCAGGCCGTCTCCGTTGCCGAGCTGTTCCACCATGGCTCTCCCCCGCGTGAATGGCTGCCTGTTTCCCCTTGGACCCCTCGCGGAGGCCGCCTTTCCGGCACCCGGCAGGCTGCGGTGCCCGATCCATACCGCCGGATTTAGGCGGTCTCCGGGGCGATTACCTCGGTGCGGTAGCGGTAGACCCGCAGGCCCTCCGGGCCCCGGTCCGGGGGCAGACCGGCCTTGCGCTTGAGCTGGGTCCAGAATTGCTCCGCCTCCGGCAGGACCTCCCAGACGGTGGGCAGGAAGGTCCCCCGCCGTCCGTCCGCCTCCAGGAGCAGGCCGTCGCGGCCGGGCCGGAGCTGCGCCAGCAAGTCCGCCTCGCCGTCGAAGGAAAGCGGCTCGAAGGGGGTGAGGACTTCGACCTTCAGGGCCAGATCCGGCCGCTCCGCCGGTGTCAGGGCGGGGAAGCGGGGGTCGCGGAAGGCGGCGGCGTGGGCGTTTTCGGCCACGTCCACCGCCAGCGGCCGCCTGGGCTCCACGGAGCCGATGCACCCCCGCAGTCCGCCGTCCACGTGCAAGGAGACGAAGCAGGCCCGCCATTCTTGCAGCTCGGGCGGCTGGGCGGACGGGTCCACCTCCAGGGGCCGTCCCCGGTCCAGGCCGTGATCGATGGAGGCGCCGGCCAGCTCCAGGAGCCGGACCGCGTGGGGCCGCAGGGAGGCAGCGGCCCCGGCGGGCCTGCTTTCGGCCGTGTCCGGCATCAATGGGCCTCCTCCAGGGCGAAGGCGCCGTAACCCACCACCCGGTCCGGCGGGGCGCCCGCGTCGCCCGAGTTCCGCAGGTCCAGGGTGCGGATGCGGGCGCCCGTGTCGGCGGCGTGCCAGAGCAGGCCGCGCAGGGGGCGCACACCGCAGGCGTGCTCGGGGGTGAGCCGCTCCGCCTCCTGTTCCTCGATGGCCCGGGCGGTCTCGGCGTCCCGGTCCCGGGCGCTGGCGTCGTCGAGGAAGTGGGAGAGGTCGGAGCTGACCACCACCAGGGTCTCGGGCCCGCCCCAGAGGTCCTGCAGGATGCGGCCCACCCGCTCGTCGTCCACGTTCCCCACCACCAGGGGCACCAGCGTGAACTCCCCGAGCACTCCCTGGAGGAAGGGCAGGTGGGCCTCCAGGCTGTGCTCGCGGGCGTGGGCCAGGTCCAGGGTCTGGGTGCCGGGATGGGCGAGGGCCGTGCGGACGCCCTCGGCGTCCACCGGGACGGTGCCCAGGGGGGTGCGGAAGGCCGCGGCGCTGCTCACCGCCAGGCCGCGGAAGGGCACGAAATGGGAGGGGCCCACCAGGACCACCCGGCGGATGCGGTCGCGGGCCGAAGCCAGGCGCGCGTACGCCGTGGCCGCCACCGCGCCGGAATAGGGGTAGCCGGCGTGGGGGGCGATGAGGGCCTTGGGGGCCTCGGCGCCCTCGGCGGCGGGGGAGGCGTCGGACAGCAGCCGGGCCACCAGGGCGTCCAGCTCCGCCCCGTCGCCGGGGTAGAAGGTGCCGGCTATGGCCGGCGGTCGCTCGTTCGGCATTTCGGTTCCGCCCTCAGCAAGGTCGCCGAGCTTCATTACCAACATGGGGGTTTCGCCATGGGGGATCAACCCGATCCGGGTTTTTCCGGTATGCGCCTTCGACTCGGGCCCCTCCATGAAATTCCCGGCCGCCGCGCGCATCTAAGGAAGGGAACAGCGTTTCCCAGGAGAGCTATTGCTCCGGAGGTTTTTGGCTTGGCCGATCGCGATCCCGTGGAAGGCATTCCCACCGAATACTGGCACCGACTCGAGGACGGCCGGATCCAGTGCGACCTCTGCCCGCGCTTCTGCCGGCTCCACGAGGGCCAGCGCGGGCTGTGCTTCGTGCGCGGGCGCCGGGACGACCGGATCGTCCTGACCACCTACGGGCGTTCCTCCGGCTTCTGCGTGGACCCCATCGAGAAGAAGCCGCTCAACCACTTCCTGCCCGGCACCCCGGTGCTCTCCTTCGGTACCGCGGGCTGCAACCTGGCATGCAAGTTCTGCCAGAACTGGGACATGAGCAAGTCCCGGGAGATGGACACCCTGGCCGACCAGGCGGATCCCGAGGTGGTGGCCTACATGGCCGAGCGGGTGGGGGCTCGCAGCATCGCCTTCACCTACAACGATCCCATCATCTTCCACGAGTACGCCATCGACATCGCCCGTGCCTGCCGCGAGCGGGGCATCCGGTCGGTGGCGGTCTCCAGCGGCTACGTGACCCCTGAGCCGCGGGCGGAGTTCTACGCCCACATGGACGCTGTCAACATCGACCTGAAGGCCTTCACGGAACGCTTCTACAAGCAGCTCACCGGCTCCGAGCTCGGGCCGGTGCTGGACACCATCCGCTACATCCACCACGAGACCGACACCTGGATGGAGCTGACCACGCTCCTGATCCCCGGGGAGAACGACAGCCCCGAGGAGATCGAGCGCATGGCCGCCTGGGTCCGCGAGGAGCTGGGCCCCGAGGTGCCCATGCACTTCACCGCCTTCCACCCCGACTACAAGATGCGGGACTACTCCGCCACGCCCCCGGAGACCCTGGCCCGGGCCCGAGCCATCGCCCTGGAGAGCGGCATCCGCTACGCCTACACCGGCAACGTCCACGACAAGGCCGGTCAGAGCACCTACTGCCACCACTGCGGGGAGCTGCTGATCGGGCGGGACGGGTACCGGCTGAGCGAATGGAACCTCGACGGCGAGGGGCGCTGCACCGCCTGCGGGACGGCCTGCGCCGGGGTCTTCGAGGAACGGCCCGGCGCCTGGGGCGCGCGGCGGCTGCCCGTCCGCCCGGGGGGCTTCGCCCGGGAGCTGGAGGCGGCGGGGTGAGGGATCTCTCCGCCAACCCCTGACTGGGAGGATTCGCCATGAGCCTGACGCTGTTGAGCGGCGTGTTCCGCCACGACCACCACATCCCGGCCAAGTACACCTGCGACGGCGAGGACACCTCGCCGCCCCTGGAGTGGGCCGGGATCCCCGAGGGCACTCGGAGCCTCGCCCTGGTCTGCGACGATCCCGACGCCCCCGGCGGCACGTTCCACCACTGGGCGGTGTGGGACCTTCCGCCGGAGACCACCTTTCTGGAGGAAGGGTTCTCCAGCCCTGGCGCGCCGGGCAGGTTCCCCGAGGGCACCAACGACTTCGGCCGCCCCGCCTATGGCGGCCCCTGCCCGCCCGGCGGCCACGGGACCCACCACTACCACTTCCGCCTCCTGGCCCTGGACGTGGACCACCTGGACCTCCCCGCCGACGCCACGGTGACCCAGGTGGAGGAGGCCGCCCGCGGCCACGTGCTCGCCGAGACCGAGCTGGTGGGCCACTACGAACGGGAAGGCTGAGCCCTTTCCGGCTCTCGGCCCCGCCTTTCCTTTCCTTGCCCCTTATCGGGGCATTCTGCGTTTTGCTCCTGCCACTGGGGGGAATCCGCCTCTATGCGCTGCCACCCCAAGGGAAGGTGCGGGTCTTCTTTCGGCTGGGGGGTCGAGAAAGGCTTGCGCTAAAACTGCGGTGGGGCCAGGAGTACCTGCCCGTTCGGCCCGCCGGGCCGCCCGGGAGGCGGAGCCCCTGCCGCCCCCGCCCGCGGAGCTGGAAACTCCCCTCCCGGTGCGCTTCCGGATGGCCTTCCGACTGCGGTAGGCCCGTGGGCCGGCGCGGTCGTTTCTGCAATAATCCCAAGGAGGAAACCCGAGACGAGGAACCGAATATGCGCGTCCCAGCCCGCCGTAGGCTCGTCCCCGCCGGGATCGTGTGCGGGACCCTCCTGGTGGCGGGGTTGTCGCTGACCGCCTGTGCACCGGGTTCCGGGGGCTCGGGGGAGCGGGCCCTGCAGGGCGGGCCGGGGAACGGTACAGGGGTGGCGCGCACTCATGTGGTGGAGGCGGCCCGCACGGGCCTCGGTGCCCCCTATCGGCTCGGCGGCAATGGCGATCCGGGCTTCGATTGCAGCGGTCTCATCCAGTACGCCTATTCCCAGGTGGGAATGTCGGTGCCCCGGACGGTGGAGGAGCTGCGGGAGGAAGTCGCCGAGGTGGACCCCGAAAGCATCCAGCCGGGAGACCTGCTGTTCTTCCGGATCTCGGGCAAGCTTTCCCACGTGGGGCTCTACGCGGGGGGCGACCATTTCATCCATGCCCCCTCCGAGGGCAAGCGGGTTACCTACGGGAGTCTGGAGAGCTCCTACTGGCAGCGACACCTGGCAGCCGCGGGCAGCCTCTTCTGATCGGCATGGTGCCCAGGACGGTACCGCCGCCCCGCTCAGAACAGGGTCATTTGCGTTCCCGAAGGGGGCGGGGGCGGGGTAAAGCGGTTCGTATCAAGGGCCAGGTCGTGGCCGGCGAGGCCCAGGCGCTGGCAGGCCAGGTTGAAGCGCCGCCCGATCAGCTCGGCGTAGGCCCCGGTGCCGGTCATGCGGGTGCCGTAGCGGGGGTCGTTGGCGGCGCCGCCCCGAGTCTCCTCCACCCGGCCCATGACGTGCCCGGCCTTGAGGGGGTAGTGGGTGTCCAGCCATTCCCGGAACAGGCCCTCCACTTCGTGGGGAAGGCGGAGCAGGACGTAGCCCGCGCTGCGCGCTCCGGATTCGGCGCAGGCCTCCAGAATCCGCTCGATCTCGCCGTCGGTGAGCACGGGGATCACCGGCGCCACCAGCACACCGACGGGGATCCCCGCCGCCGTCAGGTTCTTGATGATGCGCAGCCGCCGATTGGGGGCGGCGGCTCGGGGCTCCATCCGCCGGGACAGGTCGCGGTCGAAGGTGGTCAGGGAAACGGTGACCGTGGCCAGGTTGCGCTCCGCCATGGCGGCGAGCAGATCCTGGTCCCGCTCCACCAGGGTGGATTTGGTGACGATGGAAACGGGGTGCCCGGTCCGCTCCAGGACCTCCAGGACGCGACGCGTGATGCCGTATTTTTTCTCCACGGGCTGGTAGGGGTCGGTGTTGGTGCCCAGGGCCATGGGCGCGCAGCGGTAGCCGGGATGGGCCAGCTCCTCCTCCAGGAGCCGATCCGCCTCGGGCTTGATCACCAGCCGGCTCTCGAAGTCCAGCCCCGGGGAGAGGTCCCAGTAGGCATGGCTGGGGCGCGCGTAGCAGTAGATGCAGCCGTGCTCGCAGCCGCGGTAGGGGTTCACGGAGCGGTCGAAGGGGAGGTCGGGGGAGTCGTTCCAGGTGATGGCGGTCCGGGCCGCGTCCACGGCCACCTCGGTCCGGAGGGCGGGCGGCAGGGGATCCTTGTCGCCCCAGCCGTCCTCCACGGGCTCGTGGGTGATCGGCTCGAAGCGCCCCTCGGGGTTGCTGGTGGCGCCTCGCCCCTTGGGGGGGTCGGCCCGGTTTCCGCCCGCCATGGCCCTCTTGTCCTGTCTCAGCCCGAGAGCTGCCTTTCCAGGATGTCCGCGCGCTGCCGCAGGTCCGAGAGCTCATCGAGCAGGTCCAGGGCCAGGGCCGCTCCCTGGGGATTCACGCCGAGGTCCCGCTGGAGGCGGAGGGCGGCCTGCAGGCGGAGCACCGAGCGGCCGGTGAAGCACCACCGTCCTTCCTCGCCGCCGGCGGGGTCGAGGATCCCCACCTCCACCATCTCGATGAGGTAGTCGGCCCCCAGGCCGCTGGCGCGGCCCAGCTCCGTGAGGGTGTAGACCACCGTCTCGTCCAGGACGATTCCGGACACCGGCTCCGGATGGTCCGTCATGGGCTATGCCCCGAGGTTCGCGCGCGGGTTGAAAGGCATCTTCCGGGCCATCTCCCGGTACAGGTCCTTCTGCTCCTCCGTCTCGGGCTTGGGGACCTTGATCTGCAGGATTACATATTGGTCCCCGGCGTGGTTGCCTGGCAAGCCCCGTCCCTGAAGCCGCAGCTTCTGGCCGGATTGGGCCCCCGCGGGAACGGTCAGATTCACCGTGCCGCCCAGGGTGGGAACGGCGATCCGGTCGCCCAGGGCTGCCTCCCAGGGGGTGATGGGCAGGTTCAGGTAGACGTCCTTGCCCTCCAGGCGGAAGTGAGGATGGGGCTTGATCCGGATCTCCAGGTAGAGGTCCCCCGGCGGCCCCCCGCCGAGCCCGGGGGCGCCCTGGCCGGAAAGCCGGATTTGCTGGCCGTCGCGGACCCCCGCCGGGATCCGGACATCCAGGGTATGGGGCCGCTGGATCATCCGGCCCTGGGCGTCCATCTCGGGGACGGTGGTCTGGACCTTCCGGTGGCCCCCGTGGAAGGCCTCCTCCAGGGTGATCTCCAGCCGGCCGTGCTGGTCCTCCCCGCGGCCGGTGAAGCCGCCGGCCCCGCCCCAGGTCCCGGCCCGGGAGCGGCCGAAGGGGTCCTGCTGGCGGAAGCCGCCGCCGAACAGGGTTTCGAAGAAGTCGCTGAACCCTTCCGGGCCGAAGCCCGAGAAGCCGCCACCCTGGAAATCGAAGCCGCCCTCCCAGCCCGGGGGCGGCTCGAAGCGCTGCCCCTGCTGCCAGCCCGAGCCGAGCTGGTCGTAGGCGGCGCGCTTCTCGGGGTCGGAGAGGACCTCGTAGGCCTCCTTCACCTCCTTGAACCGCTGCTCGGCATCGGGCTCCTTGCTGACATCGGGGTGGTACTTGTGCGCCAGCTTGCGGTACGCCCGCTTGATCTCGTCGGCGCTGGCCTCCCGGGAGACCCCCAGGATCTGGTAGTAGTCCTTGTATTCCATCCCGTTACCCTTGACCGCACGGTTCCCGGGGAGAAGCCCGGCCTAAAAGGAGCAGGGCCCGTTTCGTGGAGGCCGGCGGGGCCGCCCCGCCGGAGGGCATGATCCGGCCCGTCCGGGCACTCGTGCCTAGGACTCCACCTGGATCTTGCGCGGCTGGACCTCCTTCTGCTTGGGGATGACGATCTCCAGGGTGCCGTTGCGGGTCTTGGCCTTCACGTTCTCCGCGTCGGCCGTGTCCGGCAGGGTGAAGCGCCGGAAGAAGGTGCCCCGGATCCGCTCGATCCGCTTGAACGCGCCGTCCTCCCCGCTCCGGTCGTCCTTTCGCTCGCCCTGGATGGTCAGCACGCCGTTCTCCAGGGAGACGTCGATGTCCTCCGGATCCACCCCGGGCAGGTCGGCGGTGATGGTGTAGCCCGATTGGCTCTCCTGGACGTCCACCGCCGGGCGCCAGTCCGCGGCTACCATGCCGGTCTCGCCGTTCTCCTCTCCGTCCAGGCGGTTCTCGAACAGCCGGTTCATCTCGTTCTGCAGCTGGCTGATGGTCCGCCAGGGGTCATACCGCATCACTGCCATGGCCGCCTCCTTTCCGCTGATGGTACGTGTCCGTTTCCGCGTGGGGACATCACTCCCGGAAATGGGGGTGTTTCGCCGGTTTTCAAGACCCTAAGGGGGGTTCGGGGAATCCGCTACAATGGGATACGCTGAAACCCTGTCCTTGTTACTGGGGCTTGGCTTGGGGGGCCGGCCCGGGGAGGTTGGTTGATGGGCCGCACCCTGTGGCGAGCTTTGCAGTGGCTGGGGGACACCGCCCTCCCGCCGCTGCTCCTTCCTGGAGCGGCCGTGGTCCTCGCGGGCTGCGACCTGGTGGGAGGCGAGGAGCGGGGCGCCTCCACGCTGGAGCGGATCCGGGAGTCGGGCGAGCTGCGGGTGCTGACCCGCAACTCGCCCACCACCTACTACTACGGCCGAGACGGGGAAACGGGGCTGGAGTACGACCTCGCCCGCCGGTTCGCTGAGGAGCTGGGGGTGGACCTCCGCATCCGGGTGGTGGAGGACATAAGCTCGGTGTTCGAGGCCATGGAGGCGGGCGAGGGCCACCTGGGGGCCGCCGGCATTACCCGCACCCCCGAGCGCCGGGAGCGCTTCGATTTCGGGCCCGCCTACCAGCAGGTGCGCCAGCAGGTGGTCTGCAAGCGAGGGGGGGAGGTCCCCAAGGATTGGGAGGACCTCCCGGACGTGGACCTCCTGGTCCTGGCGGGGACCAGCTACGTGGAGCGGCTGCGGCAGATCCGGCAGGTGATCCACGACCTGGACTGGCGGACCACCGACGAGCTCTCCGTGGAGCAGGTGCTGCTCAAGATCCGCAAGGGCGAGGCGGACTGCACGGTGGCCGACTCCAACATTGTGGCCCTCAACCAGCGCTATTACCCCGAGCTCGTGGTGCCCTTCGCCATCAGCGAGGAGCAGGAGCTCGCCTGGGCCCTTCCCCGCGGCTCGGAGGAACTGCGCCAGCGCCTGGAGGAGTGGTTCGCCGAGCTGGAGGAGGAGGGCGTGGTTAGCGCCCTTCGTGAGCGGTACTACGGCCACGTCCGGCTTTTCGACTATGTGGACATCGCCATCTTCCAGAGACGCGTTACCGACCGCCTGCCGCAGTTCCTGGACCTCTTCCGCGAGGCCTCCAAGAGCTATCCCTTCAGCTGGCGGCTCCTGGCTGCCCAGGCCTACCAGGAGTCCCACTGGCGCCCAGACGCCCGCAGCCCCACCGGGGTGCGGGGCATGATGATGCTGACCCGCCGCACCGCCGTCGCCCTGGGCATCGGCAACCGGCTGGACCTGGAGGACAGCATCCGGGGCGGCGCTGAGTACCTGAACAAGATGTACCAGCGGCTACCCGACAGCATCGAGGAGCCGGACCGTACCTGGATCGCCCTGGCCGCCTACAACGTGGGTATGGGGCACATCCGCGACGCCCGGCGGCTGGCGGAACGCTTCGACCGCGATCCGGACAGCTGGAGTACCCTGAAGGAGATGCTGCCGCTGCTGTCCCAAGAGAAATATTACCGGGATCTCCCCTACGGGTATGCGCGCGGGCTGGAGCCCGTGCATTACGTACAGCGGATCCGCCAGTATCACGCCATCCTGGCCAAGCAGTTCGATGGGGAAGACAGGATGGCGCGCACGGAAGGGGAAAACGCCGCGGAAGGGGAGGAGCCGACGGCGGACCGTTGAGGCCAGCCAGAAGGGACCGCCCCCGTTGGGGGCGTAGGGTCCCCGGGCTAGTCCAGCTGGCGGTTGGCCTCCTCCAGGTCGGCCATGGTCAGAGTCCCGGCCGCGGACTTCAGCCGCAGCCGGGAGAGCAGGTACTGGTTGCGCGCTTGGGCGAGGTCCCGCAGGGCATCGAAGTACTCCTGCTGGGCGTCCAGGACGTCGATGCTGGTGCGTCTGCCCACCTCGAAGCCGGTCTGCACCGCCTCCAGCTGGGTCTCGGCGGAGCGCACCTGGGCCCGCAGGCTGCGTACCTCCTGCATGGTGGACTCCAGGTCGTAGAAGGCCTGGGTGGTCTGCTCGCGGACCTGTTCCTGCTGGTCGTCAAGCTGCAGGCGGGTCTGGGAGGCCTCTTCCTGGCGGATATTGGCGGTTGCCGAGACCCGGCCTCCCTGGAAGATGGGCCAGTTCACCTGCAGGCTGGCGCTGGTGGCCTCGTCGGAGGTAAAAAAGCTGCCGCCTTCGACCTTGCTGTACTGGGCCTGGGCGCTGATTTCCGGCCACCGCTCCCGCTTGGCAAGCTCCACGTTGCTCCGATCGATGTCGAGCTGCTCGCGTAGCCGGGCCAGCTCGGGGTGCTCCTCGAGGGCCCGGTCCACCCAGTCCTCGGGGTCGGGAAGCTCGGGGTCCGCCAGGGTTACCTCCTCTACCTTGTCCAGGGTGGGGGGCTGCTGGCGGATGAGCCGGCGAAGGCGCTCCTTGGCGGTCTGCAGGTTGTTGCGGGCACGGATCAGGCCGGTCCGGGACTGGTCCCGGCGGGCCTCCGCTTCCCGCACCCCGGTAATATCTCCGGTGCCCACGTCGAACTGCGCCTGGGCCCGATCAAGGTGCTCCCGGACGCGGCGCATCTCCCGCTCGGCGAGATCTTTCTCCTCCTGGGCGTCGAGCACGCCGAAGTAGGCCTCGGCCACCTGGACCATGAGCTCCTGGCGGGCGGCCGACACCTGCACCTCCGCCTGTCGTTGGGCCTGCTCGGCGATGTCTACCGCGAGCCAGGTGCGCCCGCCCATGAATAGGGGCTGGGTGAGCGTGAAGCTGTACTGGTCCTGGGTGAAGGTGGTGGTGTCGGAGTCCGCCTGAATCCCCGAAACCACTTGAGTCTCCTCGGTCCAGCTTCGGCTTGCCTGGCCGGTGAGGGAGGGGAAGAACCCGGCCTCGGCCTCATCCTCTTGATAGTCGGCGATCCGTCGTTGCCCCTGGGTCTCCTCCAGGGTGGGGCTGACCTCCTCCGCTGTCCGGTAGAGCTCAAGCAGGTCGGCCCCCTGCGCGGCGGGAACGGCGAGACCACCGGCCAGACCGATTAGCAGGCCCAGCGTCCAAGGCTTGCCGGTTTCCTTGCCCATAGAAGGTATCCTCTTGGCCTGTCCGGTGAAGGCGGGTGTTTCACCCGGAGTGACTGGAATCGGAGAAGCGCCCCCGGCTCACGCGGGACGCGGTGTCCCGGCGCGGTAGTTTGCTGACCGATCGGTCAGGGAGTCAAGGCCTACGAATACAGAGGGGCCCGAAGGGATCTTCTCGGATCGGGACACGGCCTGTCTGTTTCATCATAACAGGCGATTATCCCAAGGGGTTTTCCGGGGGGATCTCCGGATCCCAGGCTACGGGAGGCGGAGCGCCTTTTGCCTTGACATCCCCCGGATGTGGGGGGACGGTTTGTCGGGACTGACCGGCTGGTCAGAGGGAAGCGAGCCACCTGGGAAGGACCATGACGGAAGATCGGGAGTGCACGGACGGGGGGCGGAGGATCGCCGAGGTGGCGGCCCGGCTGTTCGCGCGGAACGGGTTTCAGGGCGTCTCCATGGCGGCGTTGGCCCGGGAGGCCGGGGTCAGCAAAGCCGCCATCTTCCATCATTTCCCCAGCAAGGAAGCCCTTTACTATTACGTAATCCGCGAAGCCTGCCGGGAGACCACGGAGTTCCTGCAGGGGGTGCATGGTGAGGACGGGCCGGCCGACCTGGCCCTGCGGGAGTTCGCGCGCTACCACATGGGTCACCTGTTCGAGCACGCCCAGGTGGGCCAGCTCGTCCTGCGAGAGCTCCTGGAAGGGGAGTCGGGGCGGATCCGGACCCTGGCCGAGGGGGTGTACGGGGAGAACTTCCAGCGGCTGGTAGGCCTGATCCGCAGCGGCCAGGAGGCCGGGCTCTTCGCTTCCGATCACGATCCGGCCCTGGTGGCCGTGGTGCTGGTGGGTGCCCAGGTGTTCTTCTTCCAGGCCCGGGAGATGATCGCCCACACGCCGGGCGTCGGGTTCGCGGAAGATCCAGACGGGTTCGCCGAGGGAATGATCCGGCTCCTCCTGGAGGGGCTGCGCCCGCGCTGAGTGGGGCCGTGTTACCCTTCGTCCCGCAGAACCGAAAGGGCCGAGCTTCGGAGGAAAGGAAGGTTCCCGCATGAACGAGGAGACCCGTCCCGCCGCAGGGGCCGCTCGGTGGGTATCCGCCTGGCTGGTCTGGGCGGTGGTGATCGCCCTGAGCAGCCATCTTCCCGGAGAGACCTTGCCCGCCCAGCCCTTCGAGGGCGCCGACAAGGTACTCCACATCGGGGCCTATCTGGTGCTGGGCGTCCTGGGCGTGGGGGCCGTGGCCCGCCTGCGGCCCCACTGGCCCCGCCCCGTTATCGGCAGCGTGGCGCTTCTGGTGGGTGCCCTGTTCGGGGCCCTGGACGAGTACCACCAGTCTTTCGTGGCGGGTCGGGACCGGAGCATGGAGGACTGGGTGGCGGACGTGATGGGGCTGGCGGTGGCGGTGATCGTGGCCCGTGCCGCCCGTGGCGGGCTCGCGCGGACCTGGTTCGGGGTCAGCTCACCCCCACGCGCAGATTGATCCGCCCCTCCTGGGTGGAGGCATCGGCGATGCGCAGGCGGTCCCGCAGGCTCCGGGGCACTTTGCGGCCCCACTGGTGCCGCTCGATCAGGCTGCCCAGGTCCACAAGGACCCGCTCCTCGTGGACCTGCACGCCATCCACCTCCTCCAGGGCCCCCAGGAGGGCGTTGCGAGCGAAGAAGGGGTCGGCCTTTTCCAGGACCAGGGCCAGGCTCTGGCCGGGCTCCTCGGCGGCGGGCGGTTCCAGGCGGAAGACGGCGCGGAACTCCACCCACACGCCCACCTTTTTCATGCCCGACAGCTCCACATGGTTGTCCGGAACGGGCTTCAGCTGCAGGTCCCGGACCGAAGGGTCGTCCATGCGGCGCAAGAGGTTGTCGAGCACGGACTGGGGGATGGGGACCTGGAAGCCTTCCCGGGCTGCCTTGACGGCCCACTTGGAGGCCATGAGCAGGCCCTTTTGAAGGAAGCGCCGTTGCACGTTTCCTGCCTCGCTGGATGCGCGGGATCGGTACCATAGGAGATCGCGGGCCTGGGCCCGCGCCGGACCCATTCTGCCAAACCCGGCGGGAGCCGCCTAGCTGAAGGAGTGTGCCGTTGCTCGAATTTCCCCGCATCGATCCGGTGGCCATCGAGATCGGCCCCTTTGCCGTGCACTGGTACGGGCTCATGTACGCGGCGGCCTTCCTCCTGAGCTGGTGGCTGCTGCGGGTTCGCCGACACCGCCTGGGGCTGACGCCGGAGGACATTGGCGACCTGGCCTTCGCCTGCATCCTGGGCGTGGTACTGGGGGGCCGCCTGGGCTACGTGCTGTTCTATAACCCGGGGTATTACCTCGGCCATCCCCTGGAGGTCTTCTACGTCTGGGACGGAGGGATGTCCTTCCACGGCGGCCTCCTGGGCGTAGTGGCGGCGGTGGTATGGTTCGCTCGCCGCCACGGCCAGCCCATCCTTGCCGTGGGGGACTTCCTCACCCCCGTGGTTCCCATCGGTTTGGGCCTGGGCCGCATCGGCAACTTCATCAACGGCGAGCTGTGGGGGCGCCCCGCCGATCCCGATCTCCCCTGGGCCATGGTCTTCCCCCACGTGGACCGGGTACCTCGCCACCCCTCCCAGCTCTACGAGGCCCTGCTGGAGGGGCTGATGCTGTTCCTGGTGATCTGGTTCTATGCGCGGGCGCCCCGCCGCCACGGCCGGGTCTTCGGACTGTTTTTGCTGCTGTACGGGGGGATTCGCTTCGGCGTGGAGTATTTCCGTGCCCCGGACCCCCACCTGGGGGCCGTGGCCCTTGGACTCTCCATGGGCCAATGGCTGTCGCTGCCCATGGTATTGGTAGGGACCTGGCTGGTGGCCGCACCGCCCGGGCGGCATGAGGAGCCGGCTCCGGGGCGGGATTAGCCCCCTGGGCTTTCCTGGCCCGGCCGGGGCTCTCCTAGGGCCCCCGATGGGGGGCGGGGGCCGCCCGGTGCTCCACGCGCAGGAACCGTCCCACCAGGGGCCATCCCGCGAGTGCCGAACCCCCCGTGATGGCGAAGAAGAGCAGGCCCAGGGCGACGCCGCCGCCCGGCGGATGCCCGGCCCAGGCCAGGCCGTAGAGGAACACCAGCTCCCGGGCGCCCAGGCCGCCGATGGTCACGGGGAGCAGGGCGGCGATGGCCGACAGATAGAACAACAACAGATAGAGCGTCCCCTCCAGCCCCAGGGCCTGCATCAGCGCCCAGGCGCTGGCGCCCTGAAAGGCCTGCACGCCCAGGGAGATCCCCAGGGCCGGCAGCGCCGTCCCCCGGAAGCGGGGGAATAGGCCGTTGGCCAGCGCCGGATACAGCAGCAGGCCGCCCGCCCCGGCCGCGGCCCACCCCCAGGACCCGCTCCACAGGGTCGCCAAACCCAGCGCCAGGGCCCCCAGGGCCGCCAGTCCCGCGGCCCGGTCCAGCACCAGGGCGCGAACCAGGGTCCCCAGCCGGACCCCGAAGCGCCGTTTCAGCCAGTAGGCCTTCAGCCCGTCCCCGCCGATCCCACCGGGCAGGTAGAGGTTGCAGAACATCCCGGCGTAATAGAGCCGCAGCTGCTCTTCCATGGAGGGAAGGGCCCGGAGGGGGCGCAGCAGGACCTGCAGCCGCACCGCGCTAAGGGCCTGGGAGCCGTTGAACAGGAGCAGGGCGGCGCCCAGCCAGAGGGGGTTTGCGCGGGCCAGCTCCCTGCCCAGGGCCTCGAGGTCGAGGGCGCTGACCAGAAGAGCGAATGCCCCGGCCAGGAAGAGGAGGCGCCCGAGGAGCCTAGCCGCTGCCCACAAACTCTTCCTTGACCCGGTAGGGGCGCTTGTTCTGCGATTCATAGTAGGTCCGCATCATCAGCTCCGCGAGGAAGCCGGTGGTGATCAGCTGGAAGCCCACCACGGTGAGCAGGAGGCCGAGGAAGAGCAGGGGCCGGGTGCCGATGGTCTCCCCCAGCGCCTTCAGCAGGACGAGGTAGAAGTCCACTAGCAGGCCCGCCGCCAGGACCACCAGGCCGGAGCTGCCGAATAGGTGCATGGGCCGGGAGGCGTACTTCTGCAGGAACACCATGAGGGTCAGGTCCGAAAGTACCCGCATGGCCCGCCCCAAGCCGTACTTGGACCGGCCGCTAACCCGCGGGTGGTGACGCACGTCCATCTCCGTGATCCGGGCGCCCTGCAGGTTGGCCAGGACCGGGATGAAGCGGTGCAGCTCGCCGTAGAGGCCCAGATTCTTCGCCGTCTCCGCCCGGAACACCTTCAGGGTGCAGCCATAGTCCGACAGCTGGATCCCGGTCAGGCGACCGATCAGGAGGTTGCCCGCCCGGCTGGGCAGCTTCCGCGACAGCCAGTCGTCCTGCCGCCCCTTGCGCATTCCCGCCACCACGTCCCAGCCCTCCCGCTCCATGCGCGCCACCATGCGCGGGATATCGCCCGGATCGTTCTGCAGGTCGCCGTCCAGGGTGGCGATGTAGTCCCCCCGGGCGGCGTCGATGCCGGCGGCCATGGCGGTGGTCTGCCCGTAGTTCCGGGACAGCACCAGGACCCGGGTGCGGGCATCGGCCAGATCCTTGATGGCCCCGGCGGTGCCGTCTCGGGAGCCGTCGTCCACGAAGATAATCTCGTGGTCGAGCCCCGCCAGGGCCTCCCGGAGACTCTCCAGCAGGGGCCGGATGTTGCCCTTCTCATCCATGACCGGGATAACGACGGAGAGCTTCATGGGGCTTCCTTGCACCAACGTACGTGGAGGCGGGGAACCATCCCCAGACATATCACGGCCGTGGGCTCCTGCCAGCCCGGCGGGCCCGGGCGCTGCCGGGAGCGGGGCGGGCGACCGGGCGCGGGCCGGGCGGCCCCGCCTTTCGAGTGGTGGGGCCAGGGCCGCCAGGCAGACCAGGGCCCCGGCGAGCGCTGCCAGGCCCCCCGCCCAGCGGTGGAAGGCGGGGTTCACCGCCTCCGGGGCGGGGGAGAGGGCCAGCGGGGCCGCCACCGCCAGCACGGCGCCGCCTAGGATCAGTAGGCCCCCCCGGGCGAGCCAGGGCCCCGGGCGCAGGCCGCGGGCCCGCAGGGCCCGGGCGATCCCGAGGGCGCCGAGCCCCCACAGCCACCAGCCCAGAATCCGCGCCGGGGACAGCCCGATGACGTAGCGCGCCCCCTCGGCGAAAGGGGCGAAGACCAGGCGAGCGGGACTTGGTGGGCCCAGGGAACCGGCCACCACAGGAGTGATCCGTTCGGGGTCGGGGGAGCGCAGGGCCTCCAGGACCTGGCGCTCTGGGGGCTTTCCGGTGTCCCCCGGCCCGGGACGGATCAGGGTCCAGGTGCGCCAGGTGCCGCTCCAGCCGTGCCAGTCGCTGCTGGCCACCAGGGCGAGTCCACGACGTTCGGCCTCCTCGAGAATGGTTTGCTGCGTATCCTCCGGGACGTCCGGGTGACCCAGGTTGGCGACCTCGAACCCCCCTACGCCAGCCTCCGCAAGGGCGTGCACCCCTTCGGGGCTGAGCTTCCAGCCCAGGCCCAGGGCCGCGCCTCCGTGACGCTCGCGCACCGTCGTGATGAAGGCGGTTACATCCTCGGGGGAACGAAGTCGGCCGGGAAGGGGAAGGTCCGGTTCCACCCCCAGCCCCAGCACATAACCCCGGGATGCATTCAGCTCGACGCCGGGAAGGACGCTCGGCAAATCCGGATCGCGGTCGTGGCCTGCCGCCAGGAAGGCGCCATCGGGTTTTTTGTGCTCCGTCACCGCCACCACGTCCACGCCCCGCGCGGCCAGGACCTCGAGGGCGGCACGGGGCGTCGGGAGGCCGTCGTGGGAGGCATGGGTGTGCGTGTGCAGGTCGGCCACCACCGTCCCGGGGTCGGCCGTCTCCAGGCGAAAGTGGGGGAAGGGGAGCAGCAGGTACAGCCCGACGTAGGCGAGGAAGACCGCCCCCGCCATCCCGCCGCCCACAACTGCGGCGGGGAGGGAGGGGTAACCGCGCCGGGCCGCGTATCTCCACCCCAGCAGGACGCCGCCCAGCAGGACCCATGCCAGGGTGGCGATTACCGCCTTCCGGGGGTCCGGGGCCCCCGCCAGGGCGTGGCCCACCGCGGCCACGGGCTCCACCAGGGCACCGGTCCCGGGGTATTCCAGGCTGATCCCGGCCAAGGGCTTCCCGGTGCGGGCGTCGAAGGGGCCATGAGGATCCACGGGAAGCAAGGCAACAAGGGTCAGGACCACCGCACACCCCAGACCCAGGACCTCCGCGCGAGCCCACCCCTCCACACGTTCCCGCAAATTCGCATTCTCCCGCCTGGCCCCTGCGTTCCACCTTGGCGGGGTAGGCGCGGATCGGGAACCCGGAACAGCTCCTAAGGGAATCCTTTACACGGCCCCGCGGGGCTCCGGGTCCGTCCGGCACCGGAGGTGTCCCGTCCTTCCGGGCAAAGGCTCGGTAATGTCCCTGATTGTTGGCGCATCGGGCAGCCAGCAAGGTGAAAGACGTGAAGGGGGGACAGACGGGCAGCAAAGACCGGCGGCAAGGAAGGCGGCAAGGTATTGGATACAAACAGGGTCTTCTTCGGACTTTTCCTGTCTTCCCTGGTCTTCATCGCCTTCGTGGGGGGCTCCCTGGCCACAGTGGCGGAGGTCTTCCCGGCCGAATACATCCGCAATGCCTACAGGGCGGCCCATGCCCTCGCTCTAAAGTCCACCAGCCAAGACAGCCCCTACTGGTCGGACCTGTGGATGCCCGCGAGAACATCCAAGCAGGGCTTGGTGGCCCATGACCCCGACCGGGCCCGAGAGGGCCTGACTTTGTTCACCTCCGGTCATGCCCCGAGGGCCTACCTGCTGGATATGGAAGGCGAGGTGGTCCACTCCTGGGAACGCCCCTTCAGTGAGGTCTGGGATGACACCTCCACTGTGGCCGATCCCGTTCCGGACAGCCATACCTATTTCCGGAAGGCCCGGGTCTTCCCGGACGGCGATCTGCTGGCCATCTACATCGGCGTGGGCGACACGCCGTGGGGGTATGGGATGGTGCGGCTGGACCAGAGCTCCCGGGTGATCTGGAAGAACCTCGACCGTTTTCACCATGACTTCGCGGTGGCCCAGGACGGCCGGATCTTCGGGCTTACCCACGCCTTCCGCCGGGAAAAGCTGGAGGAGGTCGACCATATCAAGCCCCCCTTCCTGGAAGACTCGCTGGCGGTGCTGTCGCCCGAGGGGGAGACCACCAAGAAAATCTCCCTGTTGGAGGCCTTCAACGCCTCCGAGAAATACCGCCGTCTGCTCTGGCGGATTCCCTACTACAGCCTCGAGGATCCCCTGCACACCAACAGCGTGGACTACCTCGACGAGGAAGCCGCGGAGCGTTTCTCCCGCAAGGTCCCCGAGGCCGCCGAGGGGCAGGTGCTTCTTTCCTTTCGGGAGCTGGCCGGCGGTGCCCTGGCCCTGCTCGATCCGGAGACGGAGAAGGTGGTCTGGGCCCTGCGTGGCCCCTGGCTGTCCCAGCACGACCCCGACATCCTGCCAAACGGCAACCTCCTGCTCTTCGACAACCGGGGGCACTTCGGGTCGGGAAACCACTCGCGGGTCGCGGAGGTGGATCCCTCTACGGGGGGCGTGGTGTGGGCCTACGCCGGAGACGAGGAGCGGCCCCTGGAGAGTCGCATCCGCGGGGCCCAGCAGCCCTTGGACAACGGCAACATTCTGATCACCGAGTCCAACGCGGGCCGCTTGCTCGAGGTTGCCCCGGACGGGGAAGTGGTGTGGGAGTACGTCAATCCCCGCCGGGGCGTTGACGAGGACGGCAAGAGCTTCATTCCCGTGGTCAGCTGGGGCCAGCGCATCACCCCGGAGTACCTGTCATCGGGCTTCCGGGACCAATTCGTGGAAAAACGGCTAGTAAAGGGACAGGGCCTGCAATGATCGGAAAAGCCGCGTACCTGCCGCTCGTGCTCATGACCGCCGGATTCAGCGAGGCGGCCTACGCCTATGTGGGGCCCGGTGCCGGGCTGAGCCTCCTCGGGGCCCTGTGGGGGTTGCTTCTGGCGTTGGGGGCCGCCTTGCTGTTCCTCGTCATGTGGCCCCTGCGCAGGATGCGGAGGCGGCGGAAGGAGCAGGCCCGGGCCGGGGAGGGGGCCTCTCCGGCCCAAGGAGAGGCAGGGCCAAGCGGAAGCGAGCAGCAAACCGGTACCGAGGAGCCCGAGTCCGTCCGGGCGCGCCAAGTGGACGAGTAGCCGTGGGGGGTAGCTTTCCGCAGGGCCCGTTCCCGGCACGCGGGTGACGGGAACGGGCATGGGAATCCTGGAGGCCCCCGCCCCCTTGTTCGCATGGCTGGATGCCCAGATGGAGGGCCTGCTGCCGCCCTGGGGGAGGCTTGTGGCCTGGGGGGCGATCGCCGCCCTGGTCTCCATGGGGCTGTATCGGTTCCTGTCGGCCCAAGGGCGGATCGCCCGGGGCAAACGGGATCTGGCCCGGGCGCGGCAGGAGCTGGATGCCTATGACGGCGAGCTCGAGGGTGCCTGGCCCCTGATCCGGGGCTTGCTCCGGGCGGCCTTCCGTCAAGTGGGCCGGGTGGGCGGTCCGGCGGTGGCGGCCTCGCTGCCGCTTCTGTCCCTGTTGATCTGGCTAAGTACCGCCTATGGCTACGCCTACCCGCCGCCGGGGACCGAGCCGGTGATCCGCTCGCAGCCGGCGGAGCTGGAGGCCCGCTGGCGTGCGGCCCGAAGCCGGGGAACGGGGGACCAGGCGGTCCCCCACGTCGTCGTTGCGGACGGCGATGGTCGGGTGCTGGCGGAGGTGGCCCTGCGGGAGCCGGTTCCCGTCCTCCACAAATGGCGGTGGTGGAATGCCCTGGTGGGCAATCCGGCTGGCTATCTGCCCGCGAATGGCGGGGTGGAGCGGCTCCGCCTGGAGCTGCCCCGCCAGGAGGTGCTTCCTCTGGGACCCTCCTGGGCCCGGGGCTGGGAGCTCAGCTTCTTCCTGGCCCTGGTCGTCGCCTCGGTGGCGCTCAAGGTGCTGTTCCGCATCGAATAATAAGGAAGGGCCAGGGCTTGGGAAGCGAAACGGCCGTCCAATCCGGCTTCGAGGTGGACCCCTGGCTGCACGTCCTGGGGCGGTGGGCCAGCGGGCATCCCCGGTTCTGGAGCCGGCTGGGGAACTTGGAGACCCGGCTGCTGCGGGAGTCGTTGGCGGACGTGGAGGTTGAGCGTCCGGTCTATATCGCCGGGCTGGCGCGTTCCGGGAGCACCCTCCTCCTGGAATTGCTGAGCGCCTTCCCCGGTGTGGCCACCCACCGCTACCGGGACTTCCCCTTCCTGCACATCCCCTTTCTGTGGAACCGTTTCCTCGACCGCGCTCCGCGCCGGGACTTCCGGCCCCGCGAGCGAAGCCACCGGGACGGCATCACCATTACCCCCGAAAGCCCAGAGGCCTTCGAGGAGATGCTGTGGATGGCCTTCTTCCCGGGGCTCCACGATCCCGCCAGCAGCGACATTCTCGACGGCTCCACGAGCCGACCGGAGTTCGAGGCCTTCTACCGCGACCACATCCGCAAGCTGCTCCTCGCCCGGTCCGGAGACCGCTACGTGTCCAAGGCCAACTACAACGTTACCCGCCTGGAGTACCTGCTGCGGGTGTTCGGGGACGCGCGCTTCCTGATCCCGGTTCGGGATCCCGTGTGGCACGTGGCCTCCCTGATGAAGCAGCAGCGACTGTTCCGCGCGGGCCAGCGGGAGCATCCCCGGGCGGTCGGGCACCTGCGGCAGGTGGGCCACTTCGAGTTCGGCCTGGACCGGCGCCCCATAAATGCGGGGAACGGGGAGGCGGTGGCGGAGATAGAGGCCCTCTGGAAGGAGGGCCGGGAGGTGGAAGGCTGGGCCCGCTACTGGGCGGAGATCCACACCTACCTGGCCGATCGTTTGGCCGGCAGCCCCGCCCTTCGGGAGGCATCCCTCGTGGTGCGCTACGAGGAGCTGTGCGCCGCACCGGAGGCCGTGCTGAGCCGGATCCTGGACCACTGCGGTTTGCCTGCCCCTGATGCGCTCCTGACCAACGTGGCCGATCGGGTGCGGTTCCCCACCTACTACCAGCCCGGTTTCAGCGCCGGGGAGCTGGAGGTTATTCACACCCTTACCTCGGCTCCGGCTGCCCGCCTGGGGCTGGAAAAGCCTCCGCAAAGCGCCGTTCCCCTGCCGGGGGATACAGGTTGATCGCAAGCCCCTAATGGGTCTCACCCATTTATGGCCCATCCGGTGTGCCGCCATCTTTGAAAGGGGTGGAAGGTTCTGGTGCCGGGCCAATCGGGAAAGCTCGGTTGGTTGGGTGCGGATTTTCGCCGGTTGGCAGGCTTCGACCGGTCTGGACCCATTCAACGGAGGCGGTGGTGCCAAGGGATCAGGTAGAGCGAAGGATTCGCGAATACTTGCACGCGTGCGGGGTGGAAAATCCTGTACGCCAAAGGAAAATCTGCCAACGAGTGCGTGCGGCCCTGGAGGCCCGCGCCGGCGACTCGATGCAAGGGGAGGGGGCGCCTCCCTTCCGCGTAATCCAACCACTGATCGACCAGACCCTGGCCGTGGAGGCCGGGCTGCCGAGCTTGGCGGAAGAGCGGGGCTCCCCTGGCTTCCAGCCCCGCCTGCTCCGGGGCAGGCGCTGCCCCCGGCCGGTATTGAGCAGCTCCCTTACCTGGGATGGGCCCACGCCCGTTCCCGTGCGGATGCACCCCCAGGATCTGAGCGCCCTCCCTGCCATGCGCCGGGTAAAAGTCCACATCCCGCGGTCGGCGGTCCCCTGGTCCTGGGTCACCATAGGGAGCCTCGCCTTCGTCATCGTCGCCTTTTGGTAAACGTTCCATGCTAAGTGGCACCCCCTGCCATCGCCATCTGCGTCGCTGGATCCTCCTGCTGCTCATCCTCGCCACCACCGCGGCCGGTACCTGGGTCTTGTACGCGGTGCTCCAGGTGCAGGGGCTGCACCCCTTCGAGAAGGGGCTTCTGGCCCTTTTCCCGATCCTCTTCGCCTGGATCGCCACGGCCTTCTGGACGGCCATGGCGGGGGTGTGGGTGCTCCTGCGGGGCCGGGATCCCTGTTGGCTGTCCAAATCCGGTGCGCCTTCCGGGGAGCCCGGTCGGGAGACTCGCATCGCCCTGGCCATGCCCATCTTCGAGGAGGATCCGCAGCAGGTCCTCGCCGGCCTGCGGGCCACCTACGAATCCCTCCAGCGGACCGGCCAGGCCCATCGCTTCGATCTGTACATCCTCAGCGATTCCCGGGACCCGGAAACCTGGATCGCGGAGGAGCTGGCCTGGAACGCCCTGTGCGAGGCCGTGGACGGCTTCGGCAGCATCTTCTACCACCGCCGACGGCACAATTGGGGCCGCAAGAGCGGCAACATCGCCGAGTTCTGCCAGACGTGGGGCATGAACTACGACCACATGGTGGTGCTCGACGCGGACAGTGTCATGGATGGGGCGACCCTGGTGGAAATGGCCGCCCTGATGGATGCCAACCCTCGAACCGCCTTGATCCAAGTCCCGCCCGCCCCAGTCAACCAGGAGACGCTCTTCGCCCGCATCCAGCAGTTCGCGGGGGCGGCCTATGGTCCCCTGTTCGCCAACGGGCTGAGCTTCTGGCAGCTGGGGGAGGGCAACTACTGGGGCCACAACGCCATCATCCGCGTGGCCCCGTTTGTACGGCACTGCGGGCTGCCCGAGCTCCCCGGCAAGCCGCCCCTGGGCGGCGAGATCCTGAGCCACGATTTCGTGGAGGCGGCCCTCCTGCGGCGGGCTGGCTGGCAGGTGTGGATGGCGCCGTGGCTGGGGGGAAGCTACGAGGAGGCTCCCCCGAATCTGGTGGAGCACCTCAAGCGGGACCGGCGCTGGTGCCAGGGCAACCTGCAGCACACCCGGCTTCTTCTGGCCCGGGGGTTGCGCCTGCCCAGCCGGATCCATCTGGGGATGGGAATCCTCACCTACCTCAGCTCGCCCCTGTGGCTGGCCTTCCTGGTCCTTGCCGGCGTAGAGGCCCTGCGGCGCAAGCACACCGATCCGGTCTACTTCCTGGAGGGAAGCCCCTTCCCGGTCTGGCCGCCCTCTTTCTTCCTGGAGGCGGCCACCCTGCTGGTGATCACCCTGGGGTTCCTGTACCTGCCCAAGCTGGCCGGTTACCTGCTGTTGCTCCGAGACCCGGGCCTGCGGGCCCGCTTCGGGGGCAGCGGGCCCGCCGGGATGAGCGTGCTGCTTGAGAGCCTGTTCTCGGCCCTTCTGGCGCCCATCCTGATGCTGTTCCAGACCCGGTTCGTGATGGCCAACCTGCTGGGGCGGGCCGTGGGGTGGACCCCGCAGAGGCGGGAGGCGGCCGGGGCCGAGCTGTGGCCGCTGCTGGCTTCGGTGGGCTGGCAGACCCCAATCGCGGCGGCGGTGGGCCTATGGGCCTACCTCAATCTGCCCACCTTCTTCCTCTGGCTGTTGCCGGTCCTGGCGGGACCGTTGCTGGTGGTCCCCATCACGCTGATCTCGGGGATGGCCTCCTGGGGCCGGGCCGCCCGGCGCCGGGGCCTGTTCCTCATACCCGCGGAGAGCGATCCGCCGGCCGTGCTGCGCAGGCTCAAGGAGCTCACCCGCAGCCCCACGCCGGTCCCCGGGGCGCCTCCCGCGGGGCGGGGCTACGTCCGCCAGGCCATCACGGACCCCTTCGTCAACGCCCTGCACGTCTCCCTGACCGGATCCGCCCACAAGCTCCTCAGCGAGCAGTATTACCTGGATTCCATGCTCACGCGGGTGCAGGAGCGGGGGCTGGAAGATCTGGGGGAGGCGGAGCTGCGGGTCCTGCTCAACGACGCGGACAGCGTGCAGCGCCTGCATGCCCTGGCCTGGGAGGAGCCGGAAGCCGGGGAGCCCAGCCTAGTCGCCCAGGGGTGAAGCGGGAGCGGGGGATACCCACGGGAACGGCGGGCAAGCCGGGGTGGCTGCCTAGGTCTGGCCCGGGCTCCACTGGTAGAGCCAGGTCTCGGAGAGGGCATCTTCTCCCAGGCGCAGGAAGCAGCGCAGATCGATGGGCTCGTCGCCCTCCCATTCCAGATCAAATTTCACCCGCCAAGCGCCCGTCTCCTCCATCCACCAAACGGCTGGATTCAGCACCTTGCCCCGCGTGGCGGAAACCACCGGCTCCACCGGCGCGTCCTCCGCCAAAAGGGGAAGGTCGCCGCCCCGGAAGTCGATGACAAATTTGTGCACCTTGCCGTCGGGGCGATCGCCGGGGGTGCCGCCCTGGCCGAGGCGGGTGGCATTTACATGGGCTACGCCCATGCGGGGCACGGGGGCCTCCGGCCCCCAGAGCAAGCGGTAGGAGAACTCCAGCTCCTTGCCGGGCTTGACGGGCTCCTTGGGGGTCCAGAAGGAGACGATGTTGTCGTGGATCTCCTCCTTGATGGGGATCTCCACCAGGTGCACGTGCCCTTCGCCCCAGTCGTTCAGGGGCTCCACCCACAGGTTGGGTCGGCGATCGTAGTAGACTCCGGCGTCCTGATAGTGGCGGAACTCCCGGTCCCGCTGGAGGAGGCCGAAGCCGCGGGGACTGGTGTCCGTGAAGCTGTTGAGGGCCAGCTCCTGGGGATTTACCAGGGGGCGCCAGACCCATTCCCAATTCCCCCGCCACATGGCCAGGCCGTCGGAATCGTGGACCTCGGGGCGGAAGTCGGGGGTGTCGGGGGCGTCGTTCTCGCCGTAAAGGTACATGCTGGTGGCCGGGGCCACCCCCAGGCGCTCGATGGCCTCCCTCGGATAGAGGGTGGACGCCACGTTCATGATGGTCGTGGACCCGGGTCGAATCTCGAAGCGGTAGGCCCCGGTGATGCTCTCGCTGTCGAGGAGGGCGTAGACGTTCATGTGGTTCTGTGCGGGCTCCGGCCGCTCCAGCCAGAAGGCCCGGAAGAAGGGGAACTCCTCCCCCTCCGACAGCCCCGTGTCGATGGCCAGGCCCCGTGCGGACAGGCCGTACTGGAGGTTCTCGCCGACGGCCCGGAAATAGCTCGCCCCCAGGAAGGAGACCATGTCAGGGGCGAAGTTCAGGAAATAGTGGAGCCGGAAGCCAGCCAGGCCGATATCCCCAAGGTCCGGATCCGGGCCGAGGGAGGTGTCCTCGTAGTTGAACATCTCCGGGGAGAAGAGGACGGGACGGACCTTGCCTTCCGCAACCTCGTAGATCTCCACGGGATGGCTGTAGTAATGCCCCATATGGAAGAACTGGGTACGGAAGGCCCGGTCCGAGTCGTACCATAGGGCCTGCTCGGGGCGAAAGCGGATGGAGGTATAGCCCTCGTAGCCCAGATCGGAGATGACCTCGGGGAGATTGGCCTGGCGGGGCTGAAAGGGCCGGTTGGAAAGTTCGTGGGCCCGTTTTTTCACCTGGTCGAAGTCGAACGGGGTGCCGGGCCCGGGGGTCTCAGGCTCCGGTGAGGAGGGTTCCTGACCGCTGACCCGGCGGCTGGAGGCCCCCATAAGACCCAGGGAGGAGAGAAGAAAGCCGCAGACAAAGAATTGACGTCGGTCCATGCCGGTTCGCCTATGTGGATCGTCGCCTGCTCCCGCGGGAGGGCGGCGCTCATCCAAAAGTATCGGAGCTGAGAATCCACATTAGGCCGGCTGGAAAACTTGGGAAAGGGGGTTATCTCTTTCCAATCAAGTGGATTAGGCGCCAAAAATGTAAAAAAAAGCAACGCTACCACCGAAAACAGGGAACGGGGCGCGAGGAGAAATGGCTTTTATCCGGTTTTGGAGGAAGAGGGGGTGGGCGGAACCTGTTACAGGTCCACTTCCCCGCTCCGAGCTGCCCGCTCCACCATGGCCACGAATTCCTCCCGCGACAGCAGTCCGTGCTGGGCTACCAGATCCGCCACCGGGGTGCCGGTGCGCTCCGACTCCTTGGCGATCTCGGCGGCCTTCTCGTAGCCGATGGCGCGGTTCAGCAGGGTGGCCAGGCCCACGCTGACCAGGGCGTACTCCCGGGCGCGCCCGCGGTCGGCCTCCATGCCGCGGATGCCCCGGTCGGTGGCCGCCGTTACCGCCGCGGCCAGCCACTCCATGGCGTCGAACAGCGCCGAGCCCATGGCCGGCATCATGACGTTCAGCTCCATCTGCCCGGCCCGGCTCATGGCCTGGATGGCCGCGTCCTGGCCCACCACCTGGTAGAGGGTCTGGTTGAGCATCTCGAACATGACCGGGTTCACCTTGCCCGGCATGATGGAGGAGCCCGGCTGGACGGCCGGCAGGCGGAGCTCGGCGAGCCCGGTGCGGGGGCCGCTGGACAGCAGGCGGATGTCGTTGCTGATGCGGGTAAGCTCGCCGGCGAGGGCGGCGATGCGGGCCGAGAAGTGGGCCAGGTCGGCCATGGACTGCATGGCCGCGGCCATGTCCGGGTGGGGGGTGATGGTCCGGCCGGTGAGCCGGGCCAGCTCCTCGGCGGCCCGCTCCCGATAGCCGCGGGGAGCGTTCAGGCCCGTCCCGGCGGCGGTGCCGCCCAGACCGATGCGCTCCAGGGCGGATCCGGCCTCCTCCAGGCGGCGGCTCTCCTCGCGCAGGGTCCAGGCGTAGGCCCCGAGCTCGCGGCCCAGCGTGGTGGGCACGGCGTCCTGGAGGTGGGTGCGGCCGCTCTTGAGCGTGTCCCGCTCCCGCTCCGCCAGCTCCTCCAGGGCCCCCGCCATGGCGTCAACCGCCCCCCGGAGCCGGGGGAGCTTGGCCAGGGCCGCCAGCCGGATGGCCGTGGGGATGGTGTCGTTGGTGCTTTGGGACTGGTTGACGTGGTCGTTGGGGTGGACCGGGTTGTAGCGGCCCACCTCGCCCCCCAGCTCCCGGTTGGCCAGGTTGGCCAGCACCTCGTTGGCGTTCATGTTGTGGCTGGTCCCGGCGCCCGCCTGGAACCGGTCCACGACGAAATGGTCCCGGAATTCGCCGCCGAGCACGCGGTCGCAGGCCGCCAGGATGGCCTCGGCGAGCCGCTTCTCCAAGGCGCCGCAGTCCCGGTTCGCCACCGCGGCGGCGCGCTTGACGCGCACCGTGGCCTCGACGAAGTCCCCGTCCGGACCGCGCCCGGAGATGGGAAAGTTGGCCAGGGCCCGTGCGGTCTGGGCCCCGTAAAGGGCGTCGGCGGGGACCTCGAAGGTCCCCAGGCTGTCGTGCTCGGTCCGGGTGGTTGCGCTCAAGCCGCTGCTCCCTTTGCGCCGGAGGTCGGGTTGGTGGAGCTCGGAAATCGAGGGTTCGGGTATTGTAGGCCCGACCGGGGGCGGCGCAAAGACGGGGAGGGGTAAGGTTGTCCGTGGCGGGAGACTGCCCTAGAATGGCCATTCTAATCAGTGTCGGATTCCTTTACAGCCGGGTCCCGGGCCCGGATCGCCCCATCGGAGGAATACCATGCGGAAAGCGATCGCGGTGCTCGGCGTCTCCATGCTCAGCGCTCCTGCCCAAGCCGACCTGAATGGCGACCCGCAGCAGGGCGAGGCGCTCTACCAGGAGCATTGCGCCGGGGCATGCCACACGGACAGTGTCCACAAGCGCGAGGACGTGCGCGCCACCAATCAGGCGGAGGTGGTTTCCTGGATCCAGCGCCAGTGCACTCAGGCCATGGCCCAGGACCTTTCCGTCCAGGATATCGAGGATCTCGCCACCTACCTGAATGACAAGTACTACCACTATGACGAATAAGCCGTGACGGGAAGCAACCGGATCTTCCGGGTCGCCACGATCCTCGTCATCCTGGGTCTGAGCGTGGGTCTTGCCGGGCTTGGTGCCTACGCTATGTCCAGGGATAAGGTCCCGGACGTGGTCCTGGAGGACTTGGAGGGGGAAAGCTTTCGTCTGTCGGACCACCGGGGGAAGCTGATTCTGGTGAACTTCTGGGCCCCGTGGTGCCCGCCCTGTCGACAGGAGATGCCCGACCTGCAGGCCTTCCACGAGGCCCACGAGGATACCGTGGTAGTGGGCCTGGCCATCAACTACCGGTCCCGGGAGAATGTCGAAAAGATGGTGGACATGATGAATATTACCTACCCGGTGGCCTACGCGAGCCCCCAGACGGCTGAGAAATTCGGTTCCTTCCGCGGGCTTCCCGCCACCTACTTGGTCTCCCCGGACGGTAGGGTCATTGGACACCATTCCGGCATCATGTCCCGCGAGGAGATGGAGGCCTACCGGGACCGGCATTTGGGGGGATCCTGATGGGCGGTCCCGTTCGCCCAATCCCGTTCCTACCAACACAGCCCGTGGGTGTACGTGCATGAAAAGTGGCGCTCGGTTCGAGGGCTCCACCGCCCTGGTTCTGGCCTGTCTGGCCTTCCTGCCGAACTGGGGATGGGCGGAGCGCTCCCCCACGCTCCCGCAGGGGGCCCTGGATCTGGACCAGGCGGTGCACATCGGCCTGGAGAATCATCCTTCCCTGATGGCCGCCCAGGCCCGCACCAAGGAGCGGGAGGCGCAGGTTCGCTCCGCCACCGCGGGCTACCGCCCGCGCCTCTATGCGGAGGGGATCTATCGCCAGGGACGGCAGATCGGAGGGCAGGACGAGGGCGAGTTCACCGACGACAGCGAGGCCCGGGTCGTTTTGGAGCAGGACCTGTACGATTTTGGGGCCCGTGAGGCGGCTGGACGAGCGGCCCGCTCTGAACGGGAGGCCGCCGAGCTGAACCTGTTCGATGCCCGGCAGCGCCGGGTGCTTGCCATCCGGCGGCAGTTCTATGATGCCCTCTTGGCCGACCGGCAGGTCCAGGTCTGGAACGAGGCCATGGCCGTGGCGTTCATACGCTGGGACTATGGACAGGGCCGGGAGGAGCTTGGGGAGATCTCCCCCGTGGAGCTGGCCCGGCTGGAGAGCCAGTTCCGCGATTTCCGGAGCAAATACCGCGGCGCCCAGTACGACGCCCGCCGGACCCGGGTGCGGCTGGCGCACGCCATGGGCTTGGAGGACGCCATCCCCCGGGATCTGGCTCAGCCGGACCTGGATCTCGATCGCGAGCTGCCGTCCGTACAGGAGCTGCGGAATCGGGCCTGGCGCACCAATCCACGCCTGGTGGCGGCCCGGCAGCGCCTGGATGCGGCCCGGGCGCGTAGCGAGCGCCGTGAGGCCCAGCGCCTGCCACGGGTGGTGGGCGAGGTGGTGGGTCAGAAGTACTCCCGCCAGTACGATTTCCGCAACGACGTGGAAGCCGCCATCCGAGTGGAGGCGCCCCTGTACGAGGGTGGACGCCTCGGGGCGCGGGTGGAGGCTTCCCGGGCGGCCGCCCAGCAGGAGCGGGCCGAATGGCTGGAGCTCCGCCAGCAGGTGGAGGAGAGCATCTACGACGCCCACCTGGACGTCCAGTCCTGGCAGGAGCGGAAGGCCTACGCTGAGACCCTGGTGCGCTATCGGGAGCTCAAGACCGATCTGGCCCGCACCGAATACGGGCTGGAATTGGAGACCGACCTGGGTGACTCCCTGACCGAGCAGACTCGGGCGGAAATGAAGCTGGCGGAGGCGGAGTTCGGGCTGGCCATGGCCTATGACCGCCTCGATGCGCTGGTCGGCGAGCCTCTCGTATCGAAAACGGAGAAACGACAATGAAACGGGCTGTACTGGCGAGCCTGGTGCTGTTGGGGTTGGGCCCGGTGGAGGCCGTAGGGGAGGAGGCGCAGAGTTCCTGGGAGGGGCGCCTGGAGGCGCGACGCGCTCTCGCCCTGGGGGCCCAGGTGAGCGGACCTGTGGCCGAGGTGCTGGTGGAAGAAGGCGACCGGGTGGAGGAGGGTGAGCTCCTGGCCCGGATCGACCCTGCCAGCTACCAAGCGGCCCTGGAGCAGGCCGAGGCCCGCTTGGAGCGGGCAGAAGCGGTGGCCAAGGAGAGTACCCGGGAGCTGGAGCGCCAGGAGCAGATCTACGACCGCGGGCTTTCCGCCCAGCACGACCTGGAGCTCGCCCAGCGGGACGCGGACCGGGACCAAGCCGCGGCCGAGGAGGCCCGGGCAGCCGTGCGCGAGGCCCGGGTCGACCTGGGCTATACGGAGATTCGGGCCCCCACGGACGGCGTGGTGGCCGAGCGCAACGTCCAACCGGGCGAAACGGTGATCGCCAACCTGCGGCCGCCGCTCCTGTTCCGGCTGTCTACCTCGGCGGAATCCCTGGACGTGGTGGTGAACGTAGGCGAGGAGCAAGTGACCGGCATGGGCGAGGGGGACGAGTTGGAGGTTACCTTCCCGGCCTTCGACCAGAAGCGCCTCCGGGGCGAGGTGGTCCGGATCGGTCAGGCCCCCGCCGACGACGAGGGGGAGGAGCCGCGCTACCCGGTCCGGGTACGGGTCCCCAATCCCGAGGGCGACCTGCGCATGGGCATGCGGGCCCGGGTCGCCGCCCCCTAGTACCGTCCGTCCACCCCGGGAAGGCCGGGCTCGGAGCCCGCACTGGCGAACGGTCCGGGCCGTCGGGCTCCTTCGGGGCCCGCTTGGGTCGCCGGCGGCTCAGGAGACGGCGGCCTCCGGGTCGAACAGGAACACCTTGCCGAAGACCCAGTCCCGGCGCAGCCGGTTGCTGCGGCAGATGCCCTCCACGATCCGCCCCTGCCAGGAGCGCGGGATCCAGCGCGTGAGGTCGAAGCGGGGCGCCTTCTGCGGGCCGTAACGCCCCGTCAGCCGCTGGGGATATTCCTCCAGGTCGGCCGCCCCGAAGCGGCCCCGCTCCAGTGCCGACCGCGCCACCGCAGCGGCGTCGCGGGCGCTCTCCACCGCCGGACGAATCCCCTCGCCCGAATAGTGCCGGGCAAGCCCCGCTGCGTCCCCCACCAGCAGGAACCGGTCCCCGTGGGCCTGGTTGGGCACCGAGTCGTAGATCTTGTAGGGATGGCCGCGGAACTTGGTGAGGTCCGCCTCCAGCTCGGGAGTGAGCCGCCCCAGGTCGCGCAGCTTTTCCATGAAGCGCGGGTGGGCGTCCCGGATGCGCGGGTCGCCCAGGCGGCCGATGCCGATGTTCAGGAAGTCGCCCTTGGTGAAGTACCAGGCGTAGCCGTTGAAGTCGGGCTCCAGGAACAGCTCCGGCACCTCGTAGTAAGGGGTGTGCTCCCGGATGCGCTCGGCCCCCACCCGCGTCTCGCTCTCCAGGGTCACCACCATGCGCTCCTCCGGAGCCTGGGCGGTGAGCTGGCGGCGGATGGGGTCCTTGGAGCCCCCGGCGCCGATGGCCAGGGGCGCCCGGTAGGTGCTGCCCTCCCGGGTGGTGACCTCGAAGCCCTCGGCCCCGGTCTCCACGGTGCGGACGTTCTCGTTGGCGAACCGCGCCCCCGCCTCCCGCGCCCGCTCCAGCAGGTAGTGGTCGAACTCCGCCCGGATGATGCCGTAGCTCACGGGGCGGCGGTAATCGGTGCGGCAGGGGGTGTCGCCCACCCACAGCACCGCCGAGGAGAAGGGACTGATGGTGTGGGGATAGGCCTCCGGATCCAGCTCCAGGGCGTCCAGGATCTGCGGGGTGATCCAGCCCGCGCAGAGCTTGACCCGGGGGAATTCGGCCCCGTCCAGGACGAGCACGTCCACGCCCTGGCGGGCCAGGTCCCAGGCGGCGGTGGAGCCGCCGGGCCCGCCGCCGATGACCAGAACTTCGGCATCGAATCCCTTGTCACTCATACAGATCCTCCCGGGTAAGCGGTACGGGGGCGAAGCGGGGCATGCGCTTGGAAGACAGCACCTGGTAGAGGAAAATCTCGCCTTCCTCGAAGTAGATGCTGCTCATGGCCAGGTAGAGGATCCAGGTGCGGTAGGTGCCCTCGTCCACGTGCTGGAGGCACCGGTCGCGGTTGCTGCGCAACCGCTCCATCCATTCGGCGCAGGTCCTGGCGTAGTGCTCGCGGAGGTTCTCCACATCCTGAACCTCGAAGCGGCTGTCCTCAAGCTGGGTGATGACCGTGGACAGGGAGGGCGGCTCCCCCTCGGGGAAGACGCGATCGCTGATCCACCGGCTGCCGGGGTTGGGGCGCCATTCCCGACAGCGGGAGATGCCGTGGTTGAGGAACAGGCCGTTGTCCTTGAGTAGGCGGTGGATGCCCTCGAAGTATCGGGCCAGGTTGCGGTGGCCCACGTGCTCGATGATACCGATGGCGCTGACGCGATCGTACTGCTCCAGGCCCACCAGATCCCGGTAGTCCCTGTACTCGACCAGGGCCTGATCCTCCAGGCCCTCGCGCCGGATCCATTCCTGGGCGTATTCGGCCTGCTGCTGGCTCAGGGTTACGCCGTGGGCGGTGACCCCGTAGTGCTTGCAGGCGTGCACCACGAAGGATCCCCAGCCACAGCCGATGTCCAGCAGGGTCTGGTAGGGCTTCAGGCGCAGCTTGCGGGCGATGTGATCGAACTTGGCCCGCTGGGCCTCCTCCAGGCTGGCCTCCTCGTGGGGAAAGTAGGCACAGGTGTAGGCCATCTGCGGGTCGAGGAAGAGCCCATAGAAGTCGTTCGACAGGTCATAATGGTAGGCGATGGACCGGCGGTCCTTGGCGCGGGTGTGGCGGAACATGGCGCTCAGATTCGCAGCAGGGTGAACAGGATCTTGAGCTTTTCGCCCAAGCGCAGGGTGGGGGCCCGTTCGATGAGGGCGTTCTTGGTCTTCAGACCGGCGATCAGGTCGCCCTCGATGTCTAGGTGCTTGTCCACGAAGGCCTCGGCTGCCCGGTACTCGTTGGGGCGGAGGATGAGGCGGCGCACGGTGCGCGGGCTGTCGAAGACGATAACGAAGCGGGGGCTGTCCGTGTAGCGCAGCTCCCGTTCGCCGACGCGGATGTTGAAATCCTTGCGGCTGCGGCGGAACAGGATGTCGGCAATGGTCCCCAAACGCCGGGCCACCTTGTCCTGCTGGGGAAGCACTTCCGCGGCGGTATAAAACATGGGCTCCTCTCGTTACCCTGCGTAGCTCCGGAAACCGAAGCTCCGGGACATGGGATGCCCCGGAGACTCTGACCCAGCTCGGGAGGCTGTCGATGCAGCGACACTATACCATCCACGGTCGGGTGCAAGGCGTCTTCTTCCGGGATTCCACCCGGCGCAAGGCCCGCGAGCTCGGGCTGGGCGGCTGGGTGCGTAACCTCCCCGACGGCTCCGTGGAGGCGGTGGTGGCGGGGGACGCGGAAGGTGTCCGGGCCTTGGAGGACTGGTTCCGGCAGGGCGGCCCGCCGGCGGCCCATGTGGAGCGGGTGGATGCGTCCGATCAGGAGGAGGAGACCTTCGGCGACTTCCGGGTCCGGTAGGAAGGGCCAAGGGCGGCGCAGGGCCTGTCCGGGCCCCCGGTCCCGCGCCCGACTTCCAAGGGGGATTTGGCTACCGGTTCTCGGCCCAGCGCCCCCGGTAGGCCTTGTGGATCTTCTCGGGGTAGATGGTGCGCCCCGTGCTGCCGTTGTAGGCGGCCAGGGCCCGCAGGATGTCTCCCCCCTCCTGCTCCAGGTAGTGGCGGAGGATGGTGCAGCCGTAGCGCAGGTTGGTGCGAGGCTCGAACAGGTTGTCTCCGGGCCGGCCGATCTCCTCGCGCCAGAAGGGCATGATCTGCATGAGGCCCCGGGCGCCGGCGTGGGACAGGGCGAAGCGCTGGAAGTTGCTCTCCACCTGGATCACCGCGAAGACCAAGCCCGGCGGGATCTCCGCCCGGCCGGCCTCCTCGAAGACCAAAGCGGCCAGGCGGCGGCGCCGGTCGGGGTCGGAGACAAAGGGCTGCAGGCGGCGC
>NZ_JBKGZG010000019.1:0-39968 GCF_046545655.1 Thiohalorhabdus sp.
CGGCCGCTGGGGTCCTCCACCTCAGCCAGGCGGCCGATGCCGTTCTCGGCGCGGTCGTAGGTGTAGACGATCTCGGCGCCGTCGGCGAAGGCGGTCCGGGTACGCCGATTGAGGGCGTCGTAGGTGTGGGTGGTGGTCTGGCCCTTGGCGTCGGTCTCGGCCACGAGGTTGCCGTTCGCGTCGTACTCGTAGGTGGTGGTGCCGGTATCGGGGCTTACCCGCTTCACCCGGTCGCCGAAGGCGTTGTATTCGTAGTTGGTGGTGTTGCCCCTGGGGTCGGTGACGGCGGTGGTCCGGTCCCGCTTGTCGTGGGCGTAGCGGGTGGTGCCGCCGTCGGGGTCAATCTGCTCGGTGAGCCGGTTCAGGGCGTCGAAGGCGTTGCGGTGGACCCGGCCGAGGGGGTCGGTGGTGCGGGTGCGGTTGCCGCCCCGGTCGTAGGCGTACCGGGTGGTCTGGCCCTCTGCCCCGATGCTCTTAAGGGTCCGGCTCAAGGCGTCGAAGGTGCGCTTCTGGATGCGGGCGAGGCGGCCGGTATCGTCGTGGACTTTCTCTTCGGTGCGGTTGCCAGCGGCGTCGAGGGTGTATTCGATGCGGTTGCCTTCGCCGTCACGTAGAGCGGTGACGCGGCCGGCGGCGTCGTAGGTGTATTCCAGGGTGGCGCCGCCGGGCTCGGTTACCCGAACGAGGTTGCCGGCGTCGTCGTATTCCAGGGCGGTGGTTTCCCCACCCACGCTGCGCTCGACGAGGCGGCCGCGGTCGTCGTAGGCGAGGGCCGTCTCCAGGCCGTTGGGGTCGCGGATGAGCGTGGGGCGGCCGAGGCCGTCGCGCTCGACGATCTCGGTGGTGTGGCCGGCCGCGTTGGCGACCTCGCTCAGGCGGCCGTCGGCGTCGTAGCGGTAGGTGGTAACGTCGGCGACGTCGTCGCGTGGGCCGTCGACGGTCTCCAGGCGGTCGTCGGCGTTGTAAGTGTAGCGGGTGGTGCGGGTCTCGCCGGTGGCGAGGTCGGTCTCCGTGCGCGAGACGGTGCGGCCCTGTTCGTCGTAGGTGTAGCGGGTCTCGAGGTCGCCTTCAGTGACCACGCGGGGCTTTCGCAGGTCGGTGTCCCATTGGGTGGTCACGGAGCGCTCGGCGGGCTCGCCGAGGGCCTCGGTGCGGGACAGCTCCAGGCCGTTTTCATCGCGGGTGTAGTAGGTGCTGTGGCCCTTGGCGTCGGTCTCGGCGATGAGAAAGCCGTTGGCGTCGTAGGCGTAGTCCCGCGTAGTGGCCTCGGTGTGGGCGGTGGCCTGGGTTTGCTCCTGGATGATCTTCTTGACGCCGTGGAGGGTCTCGAAGCGGTAGGTGGTGCGCTTGCCGAGGGCGTTGGTGAGGGTGGTGGCGTCGTCCCCGGCGTAGTCCACTTCCACCCGCTCGGCCCCGTCGCCGCGCTCGCTGGCGATGGCGCGCCCCTGCTCGTCGTATTCCACGGTGCGGCTGCGGTCGCCGGTCTCGTCGATGACGCCCGTGATCAGCCAGGGCCGGTCGTCGTCCTCGTAGCGGTATTCCTGCGCGGTGCCATCCGGGTACTCCACGCGGGTGAGCATCGGCCCCCCGCGGTAGTGGTACTCGGTGGTGCGGCCCCGGGCGTCGGTGATGCGCTCGGGCAAAGTGCCCGCGGAATTGAGGTCGATGCGGAGCCGCTGGCCGTGGGGGTCGGTTACGGTGACCCGCTGTCCGAAGGAGGTGTCCGTATAGCTTAGGGTCTGCTCCTGGCCCTGGGCATTGCGGATGGCCCGCAGGCGGCCTTCGTCGTCGTAGCGCTCGCGGGTGTGGTCGGGACGGATGTAGACCCAGCCGGGGCCGTCCTCATCGTCGGCGGTCAAGCGCTGCAGGCGCGCGCTAACGTCGGGGTCGGGGTGCCAGGCGCCGCTCTCCCGCCGGAAGGTGAAGGTGCGGCCGTCGGGGCGCCGGGCGAGGATGCGGTCCTCGGCCTCGCGCTCGATGCGCTGAGTGTAGTCGAAGCGCCAGCCGAGGTCGTAGCTGTTGTAGGTGCGGGAGAAGCGGATGGGAAAGGCGCCGCTGCCCTGGTGGTCCGTTTCGATGAAGAACTTGTTGCCGGTGGCAAAGTTTATGGGGTTGTCGGTGCTGGTGTCGGGGCCGCCACCGTTGATGGCGCAGGCGTACATCTTTCCGGGATCGCCGTCCGCCTCGGTGTCCTCACAGGTGTCCCCGGTGTACTCGCCTTTCAGGGTGCGCACCCATTCGTTTTCCTTGGTGGGGTAGAGGTCGGTGACCTCGCAGCCCTTGTAACAGCCGTCGTGCATTTCCTCGACGGGGGCGGTAACGCTTTCCCCGGCCGGGCATTCCCCGCAGCCCTGGGCCTCGAAGTCGCCGGTGAAGGTGTCGTTGAAAGGGGCCTCGCTGATCTCGCCCACGGGGTAGGGGCTGTCGGCGAAGTCCACGGTCACCGGCTGGCCGTCCAGGCTGTTGCTGACCGTACCCTCATAGTACTCGTGGACGAAATAGTAGGCGGTGTGGCAGGAGGTGGCCAGGCCGCGGGTGTTGTAGGTGTCGATGGCGCCCCCTGCGCCGTCGGCCACCTGGTTGGGGGTCATCTGCATCGTGGTGTGGACGATGCGGCTGACCGTGCCGCCCCGGCACTCCAGGGTGGCGAAATAGTATTCGATGGGAGTGTCCGGCCCGCGGGGCTCTTCCTTGGCCACCACCTCGGAGCCGATGGTGGTGATCCAGCCGCCCGGATCGCAGCTGTAGGCCGCCTGGGCCAGATTGGGGAGGAGGACAAGGGCCAGGACGGCGACAATGCGGCGCATGGTGCGGGCTCCGGGTCGGGTCGGGGTGAGGGGCCGGTCGGCGCTCTTGAAAACCAAACGTTTGGAAATCGTCCAGGTAAAAATGGGGGTGCCACGGGTACTGAGAACGGCGGGAAGGGCGCCGAAAACGCGGAAGGGGAACCGGGATGGGGGCGTGGTCGGGCCCCGAAGGCACCGCATCGAACGCGCCCGCAGGATCCGACCCCGACGCATCGGGGCCTGCTGGATGCAGAAAGGCTTTTCCACGGATTCCCCCCTTTTCGGCGTCCGGGCTTCCCCTCCCCGGACACCAAGCCCGTTCATAAACAGACGGATAAATAGCAGGCTTCGTACACACCTGTCAACAACCTTTTGGTCAATAGGGGCTCTATATCCGCTCCTCGATGGTCCGACAGGGCTTCGCCCACTCGGCCTGGACACGCGGGCTTCGGGAAAGGAAGAGAAACCAAGGAACCTTGGTAAGGGTGGGGATGATTCCAGAGGTTTGGTTCCGGGCTCCTTTTTCGTAAAGTTCTGGGTAGAAACCGAAAAAAACCCCGCCAGAGGGGCGGGGTTTTTCGGGGAGGACCGGACAGGTTCAGGCGGCCTGCTGCTCCAGGTCCTCGCTGTATTCGCCCTCGGAGGCCAGGCTGTTGAGCTTGGCGCGGAAGGCGAAGGCCTGCTGGGCCTGCTCCGTGTTGGCCATGTCGGAGCCCCAGGAGCCCAAGGCCGGGTTCTGCAGGGCCCGGGCGTAGGAGAAGGTAAGCCGCCACGGCACCCGATTCTTGAACTTCTTGTTCATGGCGTCGAGGTGCTGGGTGGCCTCCACGTCGCCCTGGCCGCCGGAGAGGAAGACCACGCCGCCCAGGGCCGGCGGCACCACCCGTTCCAGAGTCTGCACGGTGCGCTCGGCCACCTCCTCCACGCCGGCGCGGCTGGGGGCATCCAGGCCGGAGATCACCATGGAGGTCTTCAGCACCGTGCCCTCGGGCATGACGTTGTGCCGATACAGCTCGTTGAAGACCGTGCGCAGGTTTTCCTCGGTGACCGCCTCGCAGGTGCCGATGTCGTGGCTGCCGTTGAGGAGCACCTCCGGCTCCACGATGGGTACCAGACCGTTCTCCTGGCAAAGGGCGGAGTACCGGGCCAGGGCGTGGGCGTTGGCCTCCATGCACTGGCGGGTGGGCATGCCGTCGCCCACGGTGATCACCGCCCGCCACTTGGAGAACCGGGCGCCCATCTCGTAATACTCGGCCAGGCGCTCCCGCAGACCGTCGAGGCCTTCGGTGACCTTCTCCTCGGGGGAGCCGGCCAGAGGCTTGGCGCCGGTGTCCACCTTGATGCCGGGGATGATGCCCCGGCCCTTCAGCAGCTCGGGGAAGGGGGTGCCGTTGTCATCCTTCTGCCGGATGGTCTCGTCGAAAAGGATCACCCCGCTGATGTATTTGTCGATGTCCGGAGCGGTGAACAGTAGCTGACGATACTTGCGCCGGCTCTCTTCGGTGGACTCGATGCCCACCTCCTCCAGGCGCTTGGTCGCCGTCCGGTTGGATTCGTCCGCCGCCAGGATGCCCTTGTAATTGGCCACCATGGACTGGGCGGTCTGCTTCAGCTCCTCGGCATGCTTCCAGGGATAATGCGCCATGGTCCCGACCTCCCTTCGTGGGCTTGGTCTAACCGGTTGGATGAAACGGAGCCAATGGAATTGGACGCAGGGTGGCCCCCGGTTGTTCCCGAGGGCCGGACAGCGGGTTCCTGTCCAGGGACACGGCTCCCCGGCCCCGGGAGGAAACCGTGCCAGCGCCCCGTAGCAAATGGCTAGGGGCCTCTTATCCACGTTGGGATGCCTCGTAGGACCTTCAAGGAATATTCGGGGCGGGATCGGCCCTGGAATCCATCCCGGTCAAGAATTGGCCGAAAGGCCTTTTGGAGGGGGAAAGGGCAAGGGGACCAATAAAAAAGGCCCGGCGTTCGCCGGGCCTTTTCTGGCTCGTCTGCTCCCGCGGGCGGGTTACTTCACCCGGGGATCCAGCTCGCCGGCCTCGTAGCGGCGGACCATCTCTTCTTCCTTGATGGCCTTGATCTTGGAGGCGTTGCCGGCCGTGCCGAACTGCTCGTAGCGGTCCTTGCAGATCTGCTTGGCGGCCTCGTACGCCGGGATCAGGAACTTCCGCGGATCGAAGTTCGACTTGTTCTCGGCCAGGTGCTTGCGGGCGGCACCGGTCATGGCGAGACGGATGTCCGTGTCGATGTTGACCTTGCGCACGCCGTGCTTGATGCCGTTCTGGATCTCTTCCACCGGCACGCCGTAGGTCTCGGGGATCTCACCACCGAACTCGTTGATGATGTCGATCCACTCCTGCGGCACGGAGGAGGAGCCGTGCATCACCAGGTGGGTGTCCGGGATGCGCTCGTGGATCTCCTTGATCCGGTCGATGCGCAGCACCTCGCCGGTGGGCTTGCTGGAGAACTTGTAGGCGCCGTGGCTGGTGCCGATCGCCACCGCCAGCGCGTCCACGCTGGTGTCCTTGACGAAGGAGGCGGCCTCTTCGGGGTCGGTGAGGAGCATGTCCTCGGTCATCTTGCCCTCGGCGCCGTGACCGTCCTCCTGGTCACCGGTCATGGTCTCCAGGGAGCCCAGGCAGCCCAGCTCGCCCTCCACGGACACGCCCACGGAATGGGCGGCCTTCACCACCTCGGCGGTGACGCGGACGTTGTAGTCGTAGGACGCCGGAGTCTTGCCGTCAGCCTCCAGGGAGCCGTCCATCATGACGGAGGTAAAGCCGGAGCGGATGGAGCGCAGGCACACGGCCGGGCTGGCGCCGTGGTCCTGGTGCATGGCCACGGGGATCTCCGGGTACTCCTCGGCCGCCGCCTGAATCAGGTGGCGCAGGAACGGCTCGCCGGCGTACTTCCGGGCGCCCGCGGAGCCCTGCATGATGACGGGGGAGTCCACCTCGCGGGCGGCGTCCATGATGGCCCGCACCTGCTCGAGGTTGTTCACGTTGAAGGCCGGGATGCCGTAGCCGTTCTCGGCGGCATGGTCCAGCAGTTGGCGCATCGATACCAAAGGCATGGGTAGCCTCCTATACCATCGTGCAAAGGATTAGCGACGTAGAATTCCGTTTGGGCCCGCCACCGTCTAGGCCGTCGTTTCGCCGACCCGCACCACCTTGACGGTGTTGGTGGAGCCCTCCTCGCCCAGCGGCTCGCCGAGGGTGAGGATCATCAGATCGCCCTCGCGCACGGCGCCCTGGCGGCGCAGCTCGGCCTCGGCGGTGACGATGAGCTCGCGAGGGGTGTGCTTCTCCGGATCGATGGGAAAGCTGATCGGATACACCCCGCGGTACATGGTCACCTGGCGCCGCGTGCGCTGGTTCGGCGACAGGGCGTAGATGGGCGCCCGCGTGCCGCCGCGTGACATCCACAGCGCGGTCCGGCCGCTGGTGGTGAAGGCGGCGATGGCGGAGATCTCCAGCTTGTTGCCGATGGCCAGGGCCGACTGGGCGATGGATTCGTCCACGGTCCGGGCCGTTTCGGTGCCGAAGCCCGTGAGCGCGCTGGGGTCCTCCTCGAAGGCCGAGCGCTCCGTCTCCCGGCACACGCGGTCCATGGCCCCGGCGGCCTCCACGGGGTAGTCGCCGGTGGCGGTCTCCCCGGAGAGCATCACCGCGTCGGTGCCGTCGAGCACCGCGTTGGCCACGTCCGAGACCTCGGCCCGGGTTGGAATGGGCGCGTGGGTCATGGACTCCATCATCTGCGTGGCGGTGATCACGGCCTTGTTGGCCATGCGCGCCCGCCGGATGATGCGCTTCTGCACCGGCGGCACGGCGGCGTCGCCGATCTCCAGGCCGAGATCGCCGCGGGCCACCATGATGGCGTCGCTGGCGTCGATGATCTCGTCGATGGCGGCCACCGCCTCCGGACGCTCGATCTTGGCCAGGATCCGGGCGTGCCCCCCGGCCTTCTCCAGCAGCTCGCGGGCCTTGTTGAGATCGTCCGCCGAGCGCGGGAACGAGACCGCGAGGTAGTCGGCGCCGATCTCGGCCACCGTGTGGATGTCCCGGCGGTCCTTCTCCGTAAGGGCCTGGGCGGTGAGTCCGCCTCCCGCCCGGTTGAGACCCTTGTTGTCGGATAGGGTCCCGCCCTTGACCACCCGGCCGATGATCTCCTGGCCGCGCACCTCCTCCACCCAGACGGCCACCAGGCCATCGTTGAGCAGCAGGGTGGCGCCCCGCTCCACGTCGTCGGGGAGGCGCTTGTAGGTGACCCCGACGCGGTTCTCGTCTCCGAGCTCCGTGAAGGTGTCCAGGATGAACTGCTGGCCCTCCTCCAGCTCCACGGCGCCGTCCTTGAAGCGGCCGATGCGGAGCTTGGGGCCCTGGATGTCGGCCAGGATGCCGATGGTCCGGCTGTGGGCCTGGGCCCGCGAACGGACCTCCTGGGCCCGCCGGACGTGGTCCTCCGACTCGCCGTGGGAAAAGTTGAGGCGGAACACATCCACCCCCGCCTCGATCATGCGATCGAGAACCCCCGGCTCGTCGGTGGCCGGCCCGAGTGTCGCGACGATCTTGGTTCGCCTCATGCCTGTTCGGCCGCCCTCTCCTCAAGGATGGCAATGGCCGGCAGCTTCTTGCCCTCCACCCATTCCAGGAAAGCGCCACCGCCGGTGGAGATGTAGGAGATCTGCTCGGTGATCCCCGTCATGGCGATGGCGGCCAGGGTGTCGCCGCCCCCGGCGGCGCTGAAGGCATCGCTGTCGGCGATGGCGTGAGCCAGGGTCTTGGTGCCCTCGGCGCACTTGGGCAGCTCGAAGGCGCCCAGGGGGCCGTTCCACAGGATGGTGCCGGCGCCCTTCACGATCTCCGCGAAGCGGGCCGCCGTTTCGGGACCCACGTCCAGGATCATCTCGTCGTCCTGCACGTCCTCCACGGCGCAGGTGCGCACCGGGGCCTCCGCGGCGAACTCCTTGGCCACCACCACGTCGGTGGGCAGGGGCACATCGGCGCCCTTGTTGCGGCACGCCTCGATCACGCCCTTGGCTTCGTCCACCAGATCCGGCTCAGCCAGGGAGCCGCCGATGTTGCGGCCCTCGGCCAGGAGGAAGGTGTTGGCGATGCCGCCGCCGACGATGAGCTGGTCCACCTTGTCGGTGAGGGCCTTCAGCACCTCCAGCTTGCCGGAAACCTTGGCGCCGCCGACGATGGCCACCAGGGGCCGCTTCGGGTCCTCCAGGGCGGCGGTAAGGCTGTCGATCTCCTTGGCCAGCAGCGGGCCGGCCGCGGCCACCGGGGCGTACTTGGCCACCCCGTGAGTGGAGGCCTGCGCCCGGTGGGCCGTGCCGAAGGCGTCGTTCACGTAGACGTCGCACAGCGCCGCCATCTGCTTGGAGAAGGCCTCGTCGTTCTCGGTGTCGCCGGGATGGAAGCGGACGTTTTCCAGCAGCGCCACGTCCCCCTCCCCGAGGTTCTCCACCTCCGCCGGGACCTGGTCGTACCAGTCCTCGATCAACGGCACATCCTTGCCCAGCAGCTCGCTCAGGCGCTTGGCCACCGGGGCGAGCGAGTACTTGGCGTTCCGCTCGCCCTTGGGCCGCCCAAGGTGGGCCATCAGCAGCACCTTGCCGCCCATCTCCATGGCCTTCTGGATGGTGGGCAGGCTGGCCTCGATGCGGGTGGCATCGGTGATGCTGCCGTCCTCGTCCTGCGGGACGTTGAGGTCCTCCCGGATCAGGACCCGCTTGCCACGCAGGTCCAGATCCGTCATCCGAATGATGCTCATGGGGACGCGCTCCCTTACTTGCCGCCCATCAGGGCCTGAGCGGTGTCGATCATCCGGTTGGAGAAGCCCCACTCGTTGTCGTACCAGGAGGTCACCTTGACGAAGTCGCCCTCGAGCATGCGGGTCAGGGGCGCCTCGTAGATGGAGGAGCGGGGGTCATGGTTGAAGTCGTGGGAGACCAGGGGCTCGTCGTTGTAGCCCAGGATGCCCTTGAGCTGGCTCTCGGAGGCCGCCTTCAGGGTGTCGTTGATCTCGTCCACGGAGGTGCTGCGGCTGGCCTGGAAGGTCAGGTCCACGAAGGAGACGTTGGTGGTTGGCACGCGCACGGCGAAGCCGTCCAGCTTGCCGTTCAGGTCCGGCAGCACCTTGCCCACCGCGGCGGCGGCGCCGGTCTTGGTGGGGATCTGCGACTGGGTCGCGGAGCGGGCCCGGCGCAGGTCGCTGTGGTAGACGTCGATCAGCACCTGATCATTGGTGTAGCTGTGGATGGTGGTCATCAGGCCGTGCTTCACACCGATCTTCTCGTGCAGCGGCTTCACCAGGGGCGCCAGGCAGTTGGTGGTGCAGGAGGCGTTGGAGACCACCTGGTGCTTGTCCGGATCGATCATGTCCTGGTTCACACCGTACACCACGGTGAGGTCCTCGCCCTTGGCAGGGGCCGACACGAGCACCTTCTTGGCGCCGGCCTCGAGGTGCATGGCCGCCTTGTCGCGGTCCGTGAACAGGCCGGTGCACTCCATGACGACGTCCACGTCCATGTCGCCCCAGGGCAGCTTGGTGGGGTCGCGCTCGGCGAGCACGGAGATCTTGTCGCCGTTGACCACCAGGCTGTCGCCCTCCACCTCGACGGTGCCGGGGAACTTGCCGTGCACGGTGTCGTGGCGGGTCAGGTAGGCGTTGGTCTCGGCATCGCCGAGATCGTTGAGGGCCACCACCTGCACCTCGTTGTTCCGGCCGGCTTCGTAGATGGCGCGCAGGACGTTGCGGCCGATGCGGCCATAACCGTTAATGGCGACGCGGATGCTCATTGTCGTTCCTCCACAGACGTCGAAGTGTTGATGCGTTGAATTCGGTTGCGGCGTGAGCGCTCAGCCCAGCTCGTTGTAGGCGTTCACCACAGTCGCGGGCACGAAGCCGAACTTCTCGAACAGGGTGTCGCCCGGGGCGGACTCGCCGAAGCGCTCCATGCCGATGGCCTTGCCGTCCCGGCCCACGTAGCGGTACCAGCTCATGGGCTCGCCGGCCTCCACCGCCACGCGCTTGGAAACGGAGTCGGGCAGCACGGACTGCTTGTACGCCTCGTCCTGGGCCTCGAACAGCTCCATGCAGGGCATGGACACCACCCGGACCTTCTTGCCCTGGCCGGCCAGCTCGGCCTGCGCCTTCAGCGCCAGGTCCACCTCGGAGCCCGAGGCCAGCAGGATGCCCTCGGGGCTGCCGCCCTCGGCCTCGGAGACCACGTAGCCGCCCTTGGCGATGTTGGCCACGGTCTCGTCGGTGTGGTCCAGGGCACCGGTCTTCTGCCGGGTGAGGATCAGGGCGTAGGGATGGTCGCCGCTACCCAGGGCCAGCTTCCAGCCTACCGCGGTCTCCACCGCGTCGGCAGGGCGGAACACGCGCACGCCCGGAATGGCCCGCAGGCTGGAGAGCTGCTCCACTGGCTGGTGGGTGGGGCCGTCCTCGCCCAGGCCGATGGAGTCGTGGGTGAACACGTAGGTCACCGGCTGGTGCATGAGCGACGACATGCGGATGCCGTTGCGCATGTAGTCGGAAAAGATCAGGAAGGTGCCGCCGTAGGGACGGTAGCCGCGATGCAGGCTGATGCCGTTCATGATGGCGGCCATGCCGAACTCGCGCACGCCGTAGTGGAGGTAGCGGCCGTGCACGCCCCGCTGTTCCTTGGCGGGGGTGATGATGGGCGCGTTGTCCCACTTGGTGTTGTTGGAGGGGGCGAGGTCGGCGGAGCCGCCCAGCACCTCGGGCACCTGCTCGGCGATGGTGTTGAGCATCTTGCCAGAGTGCTTGCGGGTGGCGTCGCTGGCCTTCTTCTCCCGCCACTCGGCGATCAGGGCGTCCATCTTCTGCTCGAAATCCCCGGGCACCTCTTGCTTCATGCGGCGCTCGAGCTCGGCGGCCTTCTCGGGGTAGTCCTTGCGGTAGGCCTCGAAGCGCTCCTGCCAGTCGGCCTCGGCCTTCTTGCCGGTCTCACGGGCGTCCCAGCCGGCGTAGACGTCCTCCGGGATCTCGAAGGGACCGTGCTCCCAGCCCAGGGCCTTGCGGGTGGCCGCCACCTCGTCCTCGCCCAGGGGCGCGCCGTGGGTGGCCTCGCTGCCGGCCAAGTTGGGGGAGCCGTAGCCGATGGTGGTCTTGCAGGCGATGAGGGTGGGCTTGTTGGGCTCGGCCTTGGCCTGCTCGATGGCCTTGGCGACGGCGTCGGGATTGTGGCCGTCGATGGCCATGGTCTGCCACTCGTAGCCCTCGAAGCGCTTGAGGGTGTCGTCGGTGAACCAGTCCTCCACCTCGCCGTCGATGGAGATGCCGTTGTCGTCGTAGAAGACGATCAGCTTGCCCAGGCCCAGGGTGCCCGCCAGGGAGCAGGCCTCGTGGCTGACGCCCTCCATGAGGCAGCCGTCACCGGCGAACACGTAGGTGTAGTGGTCGATGACGTCATGGCCGTCGCGGTTGAACTCGTTGGCAAGCTCCTTTTCGGCGATGGCCATGCCCACGGCGTTGGCCAGACCCTGGCCGAGGGGGCCGGTGGTGGTCTCCACGCCGGGGGTCACGCCATTCTCGGGGTGGCCCGGGGTCTTGGAGCCCCACTGCCGAAAGTTCTTGAGCTCCTCCAGGGGCAGGTCGTAGCCGGTGAGATGGAGCAGGCTGTACACCAGCATGGAGCCGTGGCCGTTGGAGAGCACGAAACGGTCGCGGTCCGCCCAATCCGGATTGGCCGGGTTGTGCTTCATGTAGTCGTTCCAGAGCACCTCGGCGATATCCGCCATGCCCATCGGGGCGCCGGGGTGACCGGAATTCGCCGCCTGCACCGCGTCCATGGAGAGAAAGCGGATGGCATTGGCCAACTGCTTGCGGGAAACTTCAGCCATGCGTGATTACTCCTTACGCCAGAATCTAGGAAATTGGTGCGGATGGCGGACGGGACCGGAACCGGGCGCGGCGCCGGGGCCGTCGCCGCGGCCCGCGCCGGGTGGTGCCAGGCCGGCCGGTATCAGCCCTCCACCGGCTTTTCGGTACGGATCCGCTGGACCGTGCCCTGGGCGCCGGTGATGACCATGCTGTCGGTGGCCACGATGTCGCCGTAGTCCTGGACGCCGTCCAGGATGTCGCTGTTGGTAAGCCCGGTGGCCACGAACAGCACGTTGTCGCCCTTGATGAGATCGTCCATGGTCAGCACCTGGCCCGGCTCGAGGCCGAACTCGCGGACCTGCTTCTCCTCGTCCTCCTTCTGCGGGGCCATGGCGCCGAACATATCGCCGCCCACCGCCTTGGCGGCGCAGGCGGTAATCACGCCCTCCGGCGTACCGCCGATGCCCATGAGGGCGTCCACGGACTCGCCGAGGGCGGCCATGACGCCGCCGCTCACGTCGCCGTCGGAGGCCAGCCGCACGCTGGCGCCGGCGGCGCGGATGTCGCGGATCATGTCCTGGTGGCGGGGCTTGTCGAGAACGAAGATGCGGAGATCCTCCACCTTCTTGTCCAGGGCGCTGGCCAGGTCGCCGAGCTTGGAGGCCAGCGGCGCCTCGGGGTCCAGCTGGCCCTTGGCGGCCGGCGGCACCACCAGCTTGTCCATGTAGAAGCCGGGGCCGGGGCGGAACATCTGGCCGTGGGGGGCGGCGGCCAGCACCACGATGGAGCCGGGCATGCCCTTGGCGAGGAAGTTGGTGCCCTCCACCGGATCCACGGCGATGTCGATGCGGGGGCCGTCGCCGTCGCCCACCTGCTCGCCGTTGTAGAGCATGGGGGCCTCGTCCTTCTCGCCCTCGCCGATCACCACCTCGCCGGCCATGGGCACGGAGCTCATGGCCTGGCGCATGGCCTCCACGGCCGCGCCGTCGCCCTGCTCCTTCTCGCCGCGGCCGATCCAGTCCACGGCGCCGCGGGCGGCCGCCTCGGTCGTCCGGACCAGGGGCATGGTCAGCTTTTCCATGGGCATAGCCTGTCCACCTGTTCATGTTGGGAAATTCAAGGCGTATTCGGTTCGTTCCGTGGCGAGGCTCCGCGCTTTCCGCGCCCCTATGGGACGGCGCGCCGCCGGGCCCCATTCAGGCCCGGTTGCGCGTCGCCCCGGCTCGGGAAGCGCGGCCGGCCCGCTATCTCTGGCCCGGATCCGGGTCGGGGCAGAGATAGGGGGCCAAATCCGCGCGTAGGCTGCGATCCGCCACGGCGAGGATCGAGCGACGCAGGATGTCGCCCGCGAAAAGGGGCTCGCCGTCCATGGTGGCCACGTCCGCTCCCGCCTCGGCGGCGATGAGGGACCCGGCCGAAAAATCCCATAGATTTTGCCCGCCATGCAGGTAAAAGTCCACCCGGCCGCAGGCGAGCCAGCACCACTCCAGGACACTCGAGCCAAAATTGCGCTGGCTGTGGAAGGGCTGGGCCGCCGCCAGCTCCCGGGCCACGCTCCGGGGCAGGCGCTTGAAGTCGATGCAGCCGACGCTGCGCTGCAGGGGGCGGGCCTCCCGCACCGTGACGGGCTCGCCGTTCAGGGAGGCGCCGCCGCCGCGCACAGCGGTGAACAGCTCGTCGCGCACGGGGTCCAGAACCAGCCCCAGCACCGGCACGCCGCCCACCAGGAGGGCCACGGAGACCCCGAAGATGGGGATGCCCACGGCGAAGTTGCTGGTGCCGTCGAGGGGATCGAGGCACCACAGCCCGGTCTCGGCCCTCTCCAGGGCGCGGCGGTGCTCGGCGGGCTCCATCTCCTCGCCCAGGAACCCCACCTCGGGGTAGGCCTCCGCCAGGGAGCGGGCGATGGCCTCCTGCATGGCGTGGTCCACCTCGGTGACCAGGCCCCCGCAGGCCTTGCGGGTCGCGGCGAATCCCCGGCCCGAGAAGCAGGGCACCAGGTGCTCGGCGGCGGCGTCCCGGACCATGGCGGCCACGGCCTCCACCATGCCGGAATCCACCTGCGGGGTGCGGGTCATGGCCCTGCCTCGCGCGGGCGCCCGGCCGTCAGCCGGCGTCCTTCCACTTGATGGAGCAGCCCATGGAGGGGACCTGCTCCTCCGGGCCCTCGCCGGTCTCAGCCACCATCTTCATGCCCTCGAACAGCTCCCGGTTGGCGTCGGGCACGGTCTCCTTGCGGCTCTCGTCGAGCCGACCGCGGTACTGCAGGTAGCCCTCGGCGTTGAAGCCGAAGAAGTCGGGGGTGCACACGGCGCCGAAGCGCTTGGCCACCTCCTGGGTCTCGTCGAAGAGGTAGGGCATGGGGTAGGCCTTCTCCTCCCAGCGCGCCCGCAGATTCTCGAAGGAGTCCTCGGGGTAGTCGGTGGGGTCGTTGGCCATGATGGCCACCGAGCCGATGCCGTACTCCTTGAGATCGCGCACGTCGCGCAGGATGCGGTCCTCCACCGCCTTCACGTAGGGGCAGTGGTTGCACATGAAGATCACCAGGAGGCCGCGCTCGCCCCGCACGTCCTCCAGACGGTAGGTCTGGCCGTCCACCCCGGGCAGCTCGAACTCCGGGACTTGTAAGCTTGTATCCACCACCGGCGTTTCCGTCCGGACCATTTCCTCTCCCTTTCGGCGCTGCACATGCAAAAGCCCAACGTGAAGCTATATATTATGCCCTGCCACGATACCGAGCCCAAACTCGCCGGACGGAGAAGAAACCCATGCGCACTCCCCGGGTCTACTTGCCCGAGGCCGAGGCCAACGGCGGCGAGCTGCCCCTGCCCGAGGAGGCGGCGCGCTACCTGGTGAAGGTCCTGCGCCTGGAGCCCGGCGATCCGGTGACGGTCTTCAACGGCGCCGGGGGCGAGATCCATGCGGAGCTGGCCGGCGACGCCAAACGGCCCCGGGTGCGCCTCGGCCCCTCCCGGGCGGTGGAGCGCGAGTCCCCCCTCGGCGTCGTGCTCTGGGCCGGCCTGTCCAAGGGGGAGAAGTTCGACTGGGTGGTGCAGAAGGCCACCGAGCTTGGGGCCGCCGAGATCCGCCCGGTGCAGACGGCGCGCAGCGTGCGGCGCCTGGAGGGCGCCAAGGCGGCCAAGAACCGCGAGCGCTGGCAGCGCATCGCCGCCTCCGCCTGCGAGCAGTGCGGGCGCAACCGGGTGCCGGTGGTGGCCGCCCCCGTGGCCCTGGCGGAGGCCCTGGAGGCGGGGGTGCCCCGCGGCCTGGTCCTGGACGAGGACGGCGATCCGCCGGGCAGGGCGGGGCCGGATGATCCCCTGCACCTCCTGGTGGGCCCCGAGGGGGGTTTGAACGAGGACGAGCTGGGGGCGGCGGAGGGGGCCGGGTTCGTCCGGACCGCGCTGGGTCCCCGGACCCTGCGCACTGAGACCGCGGCGGTGGCGGCCCTGGCCTGGGCCCAGACCGTCTGGGGCGATTTCCCCGCCGGCGGGGGGTGACCCGGACCGATGGAGTCACCGCAGAGATCGCGGAGGGCGCGGAGGTCTCCTGCTTTGGATCTGCGTGGCGAGGACCGAGGAAGGACCGCAAGGTCTGTCCTCCTCCCTCCGCGAATTCCGTAACCTCCGCGGGTAACCCTTTGCCTGAAATCCCCGTCCGGGATGAGCCGGTGCCGCCAAGCGGTGCACAATAGACCCTTGAAGACCACACCCAACGAAAGGTCCAATCCCATGCCTGCCACCCTGGGCGTCGTCATGGACCCCATCGGCGACATCCACATCGGCAAGGACACCACCTTCGCCATGCTCCTGGAGGCCCAGCGGCGCGGCTACGCGCTGCGCTACATGGAGCCCAGGCACCTCTTCGGCCGCGACGCGACCCCCTGGGCGCGCATGTACCCCCTGGAGGTGCGCCGCGAGCCCGGCAGCCACTACACCCTGGGTGACGAGGAGCGCCGCCCGCTCACCGACCTGGACCTGGTGCTCATGCGCAAGGACCCGCCCTTCGACATGGAGTACATCTACCTGACGTACCTCCTGGAGCGGGCCCTGGGGTCGACGCTGGTGAGCAACCACCCCGGGACCCTGCGCGACGCCAACGAGAAGATGTTCACGGCCTATTTCCCGGGCCTGGCGCCCCCCACCCTGGTGGCCCGGGACCCCAAGGAGTTCTACGCCTTCCTCCAAGAGCGGGAGGCCATGGTCCTCAAGCCCCTGGAGGGACGGGGCGGGGAGGGCATCTTCCTGGTGCGCCTCGGCGACCCCAACTTCAACTCGGTGGTGGAGAGCCTCACCCACCGGGGCACCCGCTTCGCCATGGCCCAGGCCTACCTCCCCGAGGCCGCCGAGGGGGACAAGCGCATCATCCTAGTCGACGGCGAGCCCGTCCCCCACGGCCTGCTGCGGGTGCCGGGGCGCGGCGACTTCCGCGGCAACATCTCCGCCGGGGCCACCACCGAGCTGGCGGACCTCACCGAGCGCGACCGGGAGATCTGCGCCACCCTGGGACCGGAGCTGCGCGCCCGGGGCCTGGCCTTCGTGGGCATCGACGTGATCGGCGGCTACGTCACCGAGATCAACGTCACCAGCCCCACCGGGGTGCAGGAACTGGACTACTACGCGGGCATCAATATCTGTGGGGACCTGTTCGACGCCCTGGAGCGGCGCCTGGCCCAAGGGCAGCCCTTCCATGCATCGGTCTAGGGGCCGGCCGGTGCGCCGCGCCCTTGCCGCGCTCGTCCTGGCCGTCGCCGTCCTGGGCGCCTGCGACCGCGCACCGGAGACGCACCGGGAGCAGGCCTTCGTGCTCGGCACCCTGGTGGAGATCACCGCCGCCGGGGCGGGCGAGGAAGAGCTCAGCGAGGCTGCCGGCGCCGCCTTTCGCGAGATGCGGGCGATCCACAACGCCCTGACCCCCACGGAGGAGGGCAACCTCCTGGCCGACTTCAACAGCGCGGCGCCGGGGGAATGGGTCGCCCTGGAGGGGCCCCTGACGGGGCTGCTCCCGCGGGCCCTGGCGGTTCAGCGGGCCAGCGACAACACCTTCAGCCCGCACCTAGGGCGGCTGGTGGGGCTGTGGGGCTTCCGCGAGCCGCCGCTCCCCGAGGAGCCCCCCGCCGAATCGGCGGTGGAGGGCCTGCTGGAGGAGGGCGCCGGTGCCGAGGCCCTGGAGCTGCGGCGGGACAACGGCCTGGAGGCCCGAATGGCCCGCCCGGGGGCGGCCCTGGACCTGGGCGGCATCGCCAAGGGCTACGCGGTGGACCGCGCGGCGACGGTTCTGAAGGAGCACGGCGTGGACAACGCCCTGATCAACGCCGGCGGGGACCTGCGCGCCCTGGGCGCGCGGGGGGACCGCCCCTGGCGCATCGGCATCCGCGACCCCCGCGACCGCGAGCGCGTGCTGGCGGTTGTGGCCCTGCGCGACGGCGAGGCCATTGTCACCTCCGGGGACTACGAGCGATCCTTCACCCATGATGGCCGGCGCTACCACCACCTGCTGGACCCGGACACCGGCCGGCCGGCCCGGCGGGCGCGCCAGGCCACGGTGCTGGGGCCCCGGGCCACGGAGACGGACGCTTGGAGCACCGCCCTGTTCGTGGCCGGGACCCGGGGCCTGGAGCGACTCGGCCCCCGCCAGCCGGGCCTGGTGATCGACGCCGAGGGCCGGGCCCACGCCAACGCAGCCATGAAGGAGCGCCTGGACTGGCGCGCCGAGGGGATGCCGGCGCCATGAGGGCGGGGCTGCGCTTCCTGCGCCGCGCCACCACCCCCTGGGACCGGGCGGTGCTGGCCCTGGCGTGGTCCGGGGCCGTGGCCGGGATGGTGGCCGCCTTCGGCGGGGGCAGCCCCGGCGCAAGGGCGGAGATCATCGTCGAGGGCGAGGTGGTGGAGACAGTGGACCTGAACCGGGAGCGCACGCTGGAGGTGGAGGGCCCGCTGGGCACCTCGCACCTGGAGGTGGGGGACGGCGGCATCCGCTTCGTACCCCCGTCCCCGGCGCCCCGCAAGATCGACTTGCGCGCTGGCTGGCAGCGCGAGGCCGGCGACTCGGCCGCCTGCGTGCCCAACGAGGTCATGGTGCGGGTCACGGGGGAGGAGCAGGAGGCCTGGGATGCCGTCAACTACTGAGGCCGCCCGGGCCGAGCCCGCCGGCCTGAGCCGCCTGCGTCGGGACCTCCACGTGGCCTGGCTGGCGGCCTTCGCCGTGGGACTGCACCTGCTGGAGGCGGCGCTGCCCCCCCTCCTCCCCGGGCTCAAGCCCGGCCTGGCCAACGTGGTGACGGTGGCGGCGCTGTGTCTGTGGGGCTGGCGCACCGCCGCCCTGATCACCTTGCTGCGGGTGGTGGTGGGAGCCATCTTCCTGGGCACGCTGCTCGCCCCTGGGTTCTGGCTGTCCCTGGGCGGGGCCCTGGCGGCCCTGGCGGCCCTGGCGCTTGGCGCCCTCCTCCCCGGGCGCGGCCTGGGGCCGGTGGGGTTCAGCGTGCTGGCCGCCGTGGCCCACATCGCCGGGCAGCTGGGGGTAGCCTACGTTTTGTTCATTCAGCACGCCGCCCTCCTGGCCCTGGTGCCCATCCTCGGCCTGGGGGCGGCGGTAACCGGAACCATCAACGGGCTGGCGGCCTATACCCTGGTACGGGACTGGGCGCCGCCGACGGATGCGACGCATGGCTTGGCCGCTCCCTGAGCATACCCTCGATCACCGCCTCCTGGTGGCCCTGCTGGGCTCCGCCCTGGCCCATGCGGCCATCCTGGGCCTGCTCGCCTTCTCGGACCCGGCGCCCAAGGACTCCCCCGGCCCGGTGGAGCACATGGTGGAGTACCGGCCCATCCCCGCCGAGGAGGAAGCGGAGCCCGAGGAGGAGGCGCCGGCGGCCACCCGCAGCCAGGAGGCCACCGGAGACGACAGGGAAAACCGCGAGGCCACCAGCCCACAGGCCGGCCCCGACGGGATCCCCGCACCCACCCTGCCGGAGCCGGAGGATACGAAGGAGACGGAGCGTCCGGAACAGACGTCGGCCCCGGAACAATCCGCGGACTCCGACCGGGAGCCGGCCGACGACCGCTCGGAGACGGAGCAGGAGGAGGCTGGAGCGGCCTCCACGGACGAGATCCTCACCCGCGAGCACGCGCCGGACCCCGCCCCCTCCGGGGAAAGCTCGGGGGCCCGCTCCGGCGGGGACGAGGCGCAAGAACCGGAGGCCGTCCAGCCCTATCCGTCCAGCCGCCAGATGGCCCGCTGGGACCGCGAAAGCCGCGAGCGCCGGAGCGCGGCCGACCGCAACGCGGAGCTGGCCCGGCAGGCCACCCGGGAGGACCGCGCGGCGGCCTACATCTCCTCCTGGATCGCCAAGGTGGAGCGGGTGGGCAACCTGAACTATCCGGAGGAGGCCCGGCGGCGGAACCTCACGGGCAAGGTGCGGGTGGAGGCCATGGTCCGTCCGGACGGTACCCTGGAGCACGTGCGCATCCTGGAGCCCTCGGGCAGCGACATCCTGGACGCCGCGGCCAAACAGATCATCCGCCTGGGCGCCCCCTACAGCGCCTTCCCAGAGGAGCTCAAGCGCCGCTACGGGGACGGCCTGCCCATCCGGCACCATTTCAACTTCACCCGGGATTCCGACCTCACCTCCCAGTGACGGCAGAGGGACGCGGCCGATGATCATCATCCTCAAATCCGGTGTCGGCGAGAGCGACCCCGAATACCACAGCCTGATCGGCTACCTGGAGGCCAAGCCGGGCATCGAGGTGCGCCGGCACCAGGAGCACGGCGCCCAGGAGACCATCACCGAGCTCTACCTCATCGGTGACACGGCGGCCCTGGACGCCGACGAGATCGCCGGGGAGCCCGCGGTGGAGCGGGTGGTGCGGGTCTCGGACCGCTACCGCCTCCTGGGCCGCCACCGCGGCCAGCTGGAGCCCACCGGCTTCGACTACAACGGCCTCCACTTCGGCCAGGACACCTTCCACCTGTTCGCCGGACTGTGCGCCGTGGACAACCCCGCCAACACCGAGCGCATGATGGCGGCCCTGCGGGAGCAGGGGCTCCAGGCCACCCGCATGGGGGCCTACAAGCCGCGTACCAGTCCCTACGACTTCCAGGGCCACGGGGCCGAGTGCCTCCCCTACGTTTTCGAGCTGGCGGGCAAATACGGCATCCGAGTGGTGGCTATGGAGGTGACGGAGGCCCGGCACCTGGAGGAGATCGCCACCGAGCTGGACCGGGCCGGCAGCCCCACCGGAGTGATGGTGCAGGTGGGCACCCGCAACGCCCAGAACTTCGAGCTGCTCAAGGAGGTGGGGGCCCAGACCCGCTTCCCCGTGCTCTACAAGCGGGGCTTCGGCATCACCCTGGAGGAATCCCTGAACGCCTGCGAGTACATCGCCGCCAGCGGCAACCGCAACATCGTCTTCTGCCTGCGCGGGGTGAAATCGCACATGGGGGCGCCGCACCGCAACCTGGTGGACTTCGCCCACGTGCCGGTGGTGAAGCGCCTCACCCGCCTGCCGGTGTGCGTGGACCCCAGCCACTCCGTGGGCAACCGGGAGCGGGCCCCCGACGGCCTGCTGGAGGTCCAGCACGCCGCCGCCCAGGGGGTGATCGCCGGTGCCAACATGGTGCTGGCGGACTTCCATCCCGAGCCCGAGCGGGCCCTGGTGGACGGGCCCCAGGCCCTGCACCTGGAGGAGCTTCCTTACTTCCGGCAGGATCTGGCTATCATAGAGGAGGCATACCGGCGGCGCGTCCAGCTGGCCGCGGACATGCCCCGCCCGCGGCCCGGGACGGAGGGCCCGCCGCCGCGGGACACTTGACAGCCCTGCTAGCGTAAAACGGCCCCCTTAGCCCCCACACCCGTACCGGAGGAGACCCCATGCCACCCCCGCCGCGACTGCTGGCCCGTGTCCTTGCCTGCCTGGCGCTGGTTCCGGCCCTGGCGGCCGCGGCACCCCTGGAGATCGTCACCTCCATTCCTCCTTACGCCATGGTCGCCCGCGCCGTGGCCGGCCAGGAAGGGGAGGTCCAGGCCCTGGTAGGGCGCGGGAAGGACCCCCATCACTTCGAGCCCTCCATCGACGACATCGCCCACGTCCGGGAGGCGGATCTTGTGATCAGCAACGGCCTAGGGCTGAGGCAGGTGGAGGACCACCTCGGCCGCACCGCGCGGAGCGAACAGCTCCTCACGGTGGCCGAAACGGTCCCTTTCGAGCCCGTGCGCGACCAGCGAGGGGCAGTCAATGGGCACATCTGGCTGGATCCGGAGGTCATGGTGCGCGTTGCCCAGGCGCTCGCGGAGCGCATGGGCGAGCTCCGCCCGGAACGCGCCGATACCTTCGCCGCCAACGCCGAGGAGCTGGTGGCGGACATCCGGGACGCCGACGCAAAGGCCGGGGAGCTCCTCGGCGACCTGCGCAACCGTGGGGTTGTAACCTACCACCCCGCCTTTGAATACTTCTTCCGCCATTACGATATGGAGGTGGTGGGCACATACCTGGACCTCGCGGGCAACGAGCCCTCCCCCCAGGGGGTCCAAAAGCTGCTGGACACCATCCGCGAGGGAGGGATCCCGGCCATCTTCCGCGAGCCCCAGCTCCCCAAGGACCCCGTGCAGGCCCTCGCCGACGAGGCGGGAATCACGGTGGGGGTCCTCGACCCCCTGGGCTTCGAGGCCGACATCCAGGGGTATCCGGACCTGCTGCGCTACAACGCCCGCCAGGTCCGGGACGCCTATGACGGCTGATCCCGCCGCGCCCCTCCTGGAGGTGGAGGACCTTTCCGTGCGCTACGGGGAGGTGGTGGCACTGGACCGGGTCTCCTTCCGCGTGTCCCCCGGGGAGTTCCTCGCCGTGCTCGGCCCCAACGGCTCGGGCAAGACCACCCTGTTCCGCTGCATCCTCGGCCTGGAGTCCTACGCGGGGACCATCCGAAACCGCGCCCGCCGGGTCGGCTATGTCCCCCAGATCAAGAACTTTGACCGCTCCTTCCCGGGCCGGCCCAGGGAGGTGGTCATCAGTGGGATCACGGGCTCCTGGCCCGCACGACCCGCCCGGCGGCTCCGGGAGCAGGCGCGGCGGGCCCTGGAGCGGGTCGGGGCGGAGGAATACGAGGACCGCCCCCTGGCGGCCCTGTCCGGCGGCCAGCTGCAACGGGTCTACCTGGCCCGGGCCCTGGTTGCCGACCCCGACCTGCTGCTTCTGGACGAGCCGGCCGCGGGGGTGGACCGCACCGGGGAGTACGACCTCTACCAGTACCTGGAGGCCTATCAGGCGGAGCACCCCGGCGTGGCCATCGCCATGATCACCCACGACTGGGAAGTGGCCCGCCACCACGCCCATACCTCTTTGATCCTCAACCATCGGGTGATCGGGGTGGGGCCCTCCGCGGAGGTGCTGACCGAGGACTGCCTGCGGCGCGCCTTCGGCCACATGGGGCACGCCCACGTGCTGGGGCCGGACCATGCTTGAGGTCCTGGCCTTCCCCTTCATGCAGCGGGCCCTGGCCGCGGCGGCCATCACCGGGGTGCTGGGCGGACTCCTGGGGGTGTTCCTGGTCCAGCGGCGGCTGAGCTTTCTGGCCTCCGGCATGAGCCACGGGGCCTTTTCCGGCATCGGCCTCGGGCTCTACCTGGGCGTGGCGCCGTTCCTGGTGGCGGTGCCGATGGCGGTGGCGCTGGGGCTGCTGATCGCTTTCCTGCGCCGGCGCGGGGCCCTGGCCGAGGACACCGTGGTGGGGGTGTTCTTCGCCGCCGGCATGGCCGGCGGGGTGATCCTCCTGGCCCTGTCCAACGCCGACGCCTCCCTGTCCGCCTACCTGTTCGGCTCGATCCTCGCCATCCAGTCTGCGGACCTGGTCTGGATGGGGGCGGTGGCGGTGGTGGTGCTGGGCTTCCTGCTGCCCGCCTGGGGCGGCCTGACCCTGCTCACCTTCGACCGCGAGCTGGCCCAGGCTTCCGGGCTTCCGGTGCGCTTCCTGGACTACACCTTCTTCGGCCTCAGCGCCCTGGCCATCGTCGCCGCGGTGAAGTTGGTGGGGATCGTGCTGGTGGCCAGCTTCTTCGTGGTGCCCGCCGCCAGTGCCCGCCTGCTGGGCACAACCTTCGCCCGGGTCTCCCTGCTGGCGGCGGGGATCGGGCTGGTCACCGCCGTGGGCGGCCTGCTGCTGAGCTATCCGCTCAACGCCCCCGTGGGCGCGCTGATCGTCCTGCTGCAGGTGCTGGTCTTCGCCCTGGCGCTCGTCGTCCGCCGGGGCCACCAGTAGGCGGCCGGGGGGCGGCGAGAAGGGACCGGGAGGAGGGTCAGCGCTCGGCGAATCGGGGCATCATCTCGGCGAAGTTGCAGGGCCGGGTGCGGAGGTCCAGCTGGGGGAGGATGATGGCGTCCATGGCCAGGCGGCAGGCCCCGGAGCTGCCCGGGAGGTTGAAGAGGAGGGTGGTATCGGCCAGACCCGCCTGGGCGCGGGACTGGATGGTGGAAGGGCCGATCTCCTCGTAGCTCAGCCAGCGGAACAGCTCGCCGAAGCCGGGGATCTCCTTGGTGTACACCGCGCTCGCGGCCTCCGGCGTCACGTCCCGGCCGGTGAGCCCTGTGCCCCCCGTGGAGATCACCACCTCCACCCCGGAGCGGCCCGCCAGCTCCCGGAAGGCCGCCTCCAGCTCCTCCCGCTCGTCGCGGACGATGCGCCGGTCCTTCAGCCGGTGTCCGGCCTCCTCCAGGCGCCCCGCTACCAGGTCGCCGGACCGATCCGTGGCGGGCGAGCGGGTGTCCGAGACGGTCACCACCGCGCAGCCCAGGGGCTGAAACTCGCGCTCACTCACTGCGCGCTCCTCTCATGCTCGGCTACCGAACGAACCGGGGGCCTTTCGCGGCGCGAAAGGCCCCCGTTCAAGCCCCGCACAGGGACGGCATCAATCCTCGGCCATCTGGCGCTCTTGGCGCTCCTGGGCCTCCTTGGCCTCGATGCTCAGGGTGGCCACCGGGCGGGCCTCCAGCCGCCGGACGCCGATGGGCTCGCCGGTGACCTCGCAGTAGCCGAACTCGCCGTTCTCGATGCGCCGCAGGGCCGCGTCGATCTTGCTGAGGAGGCGCTGTTCGCGCTCCACCGTGCGCAGCTCCGTGTACCGCTCGGTCTCCTGGCTGGCCCGGTCCACCTCGTCGGCCTGGTTCTCCGACTCGTTCATGTTCTGACGCGTGTGGGTGGTGTCCTCCACGATCTGATTGCGCCAGTCCAGCAGCTTGCGCCGGAAGAAGGCCAGCTGCTTGGGATTCATGTAGGGCTCGTCGGGGCTGGGCCGGTAATCCGGCTCCAGCTCGATTTCATCCAGATCGACCTTTTCGGTCATTGCGTTCCTCCCAAATCCGCCCTGTCCGAGGCTTGCCAAAGCCCAATCATGCCGCCCCCCTGGGGCCTTGGCAACCCTCGGGGGATCCCGCCAAATCAACTGGCGGGGATTGGCACAGGCTTTGGATCGCGGAAGGGCCTCCGGGTTCCCCGGGCCATCCCTGACGGCCTGGGGACAAGGGAGGACGCTACCGGGCGATGGCCTCGATGCCCTCGCACAGCTCGTCGGATTCCATCTCCGGCGGTACGATGAGCAGGGGGCAGGGCAGGTCGGAGGTCAGCCGGTCGCCGAGGTGGCGGGCCAGGGAGCCCGTCACCGCGGCGCGCCGGTGGCCCTGCTCGCCGGAGGCCCCCACCACCACCATGCGGATGGCCCGGTCCGCCCGGGCCGTCTCCACGATCTTCTCCCGAGGCAGGCCCTCCAGGATGAAGAACTCCGGCATGATGCCGCAGGACTCCTCCACGCCCTTCGCCACCTCGGCCACCATGGACTCCGCCTCCTCGCGGATCTCCCGCTTCATCTGGGCCTTGACGTGGGCCCAGTGGCTGAAGGTGGGCAGGTGCAGGACATGGAGAAGGCTCAGGTGGGCGCCGGTCAGGCGCGCCAGGCGGGCGGCGAAGGCCGCCGCCACCCGGCTGTTCTCGGAGCCGTCCACGCAGGCCAGGATCTTGCGGTCCCGGGCCGGGACCGGACCGGAAGTGTTGTCGTCTTGGGCCATCAGTGCTCTGCCTCCCCGCGGGTCACCATGCCAACGAACCAGCCGGCGAACAGGGCCACCAGCACCGCCAGGATGCCATAGGTGGCGGGATGGTCATGGGCCAAATTGTACAGCCACTTCTCGATGCCCACCTTGGCCACCGAGAGCCGCTGCACTTCTCGGTGGGTCACTTCACCATCCTTGAGGGCACGCGCCACGATCTCGTATTCGCCCACCGGGGTCTGGGCGGGCAGATCCACCGCAGCGCGGAACAGGCGGCCCTCCCGGACCGCCACGCTGCCCGGCCGTTCCTGGAACAGCCCCACCCGCCGCATGTGATCGAGCAGGCCCTGGAAGTACTCCTCGGCGGCCACCTCCTGGCCGTCCCGCTCCCAGCGGGCCTGCCGGAACAGGGCCTCGGGGCCCACGCCGAGCTCCGCGCGCTGCTGCTTGTCCAGTTCCCCCTCCAAGGTGGCGTCGCTCAACAGGGCGTAGAAGCCGGGCACCCCTTCGAACCGCTGGCTCTCCACGTTCATCCACAGCCCGGCCACCTTGCCTTTGCGCGAAACGTTCTGCGCCTCCTCGGGCCCGCGGACCTCGATGAGCACGCCCTCTGCCCCCTCCGGAAGGCTACCGAACAGCAGCAGCTCCTCGCCCTCGTACCGGTAGGTGACGGAGACCCGGTCGTCGGAGACGTCGGTCACCAGCTCCGCCCCGGCGCCGCCGGCGGCGGCCAGCATCGTCATTCCCAGAATGGCGCCAAGCATCCGCATCAGTGCCCTCCTCCGGCGCCCACCACGAACAGGTCCGCCGGCACCAGCACCAGGTCCAGGAGCAGCTTGACCGCCGTGGCCAGCACGATCAGCGCCAGAAGGATGCGCAGCTGCTCGCCCTGCAGTTTGCTGCCGAGGTGGGTGCCCACCTGGGCCCCCACCACGGAGCCGATGAGCAGGAGCAGGGCCAGCACGATGTCCACGGTCTGGTTCTGCACCGACTGCCAGAAGGTGGTGTTGGCGGTGGTGAACAGGATCTGGAACAGGGAGGTGCCCACCACCACCTGGGTGGGCATGCCGATTAGGTAGATCATTGCCGGGACCATGATGAAGCCGCCGCCTACGCCCATGATGGCCGCGAGGAGGCCCACCAAGACTCCCACCCCCAGCGGCACCAGGACGGAGGTCTCCAGGCCCGAGGTGGGGAAATAGGTCCGCAGCGGCAGGCGCACGCGAGGCTCCTTGACCGGCTTGGCCGCCGCCTGCTCGGCGGCCCCGCCGCGCAAGGCCCGGAGACCCTCCAGGAACATGAAGCTGCCGATGGCGCCGAGCATGACCACGAACAGCACCGTGATCACGAAATCGATCTGGCCCAGGGCCTTGAGCTGCTCCACGACCTCCACGCCCAGCTTGCTGCCCGCCAGGCCGCCCACCACCATGTAGGTGCCCATCTTGAAGTCCACGTTCATGCGGCGCATGTGGGCGATGGTCCCCGATACCGAGGCCGCCACGATCTGGTTGGCGTCGGTGGCCGCCGCCACCGGGGCCGGCACCCCCATCATCATGAGCAGGGGGGTGAGCAGGAACCCGCCGCCCACGCCGAACAGGCCCGACAGGATCCCCACCACTCCGCCGAGCCCTAGCAGCAGGAAGATATTGACACTCATCTCTGCCACGGGCAGATAGAGATTCATTTAAGAATACCCCGATTTTCCGATTAGCAATTTGGCACCGCCAATTAGGCCGCGAATGATCGGGGTTTTTGGGAGGGTTGTCCAAGGTAGACTTTGTATACAAAAATTCCTTTTAGGAATAAACCGCCAAAAGAGGGCCTGCCCGCCACTCCTTCCGGCATCGGAAAACCGGAAGAGCGGTGAGGGTTCCCGGAGCACGCACCGCCCTGCCCGGGATTCCGCGTCGGTCGCCCCGTACCGCGGAGGACCGTGGCGGCCCCCGCGGGCTGGTCCGTTACAGAATAACGGGACATTCCCATACGGCGGGTTTGTATCGATGCCAATTCGTTGTATCATCCGTCAAAACCCGCGGACTCCCCCCTCCCGGACCACGCCAAAAAAAGGGTTCCGTAATGGAATGGCATCTACGGGTTCCCCCGGTGCGCGGGCTGATGGCCCTGCGGGCGGTTGCCGAGGCCGGCACCTTCACCGGAGCGGCCCAACAGCTCGGCTGGAACCAGCCCAACGTCAGCAAGCACCTGCAGGCCCTGGAGACGGCGCTGGACAGTCGGCTGCTGCACCGGGAGCACGGCGGGAACCGGTTGACCGAGGCCGGTGAGCGGGTCCTTGAGCACGCCGTGACCATCACCGACAGCTTCGCCAGCCTGCTCCAGGAGCTGGAGCGCATGCGCGCGGCGGAGCACGGCCACCTGCGGGTGGCCGCCAGCCTCACCATCGGCGACCACTGGCTGCCCCAGGTGCTGATGCGCTTCGATGTGGCCCATCCCCAGGTAACGGTGGAATCCCGCGTCCTGTACGGGCGGGAGGGCCTGCGGCAGGCCGCGGGGGGATCCGTGGACGTGGCCCTGGTGGAGGGCGATCCCGGGGAGAGCGGCCTGACGGCCCAGAAGGTGGGGGAGGACATGCTGGTGGTGGCCTGCGGCCAGGACCATCCCTGGGCCGCCAAGGGCAGCCTGACCCTGGAGGAGTTCACCCGGAGCCGCTTCATCCTCCGCGAGCGCGGCTCGGGCACCCGGGACACCCTCGACCACTACCTGGAAGAGGCTAACCTAGCCCCGCTGGAACCGGAGCTGGAGGTGGGCTCCAATCACGCCATCCTGCAGATGCTCAAAAGCGGGGAGCATTTGACCGTGCTGTCCTCCCTGACCGTCCGGGACGCCCAGTCCAGCGGCTTCCTGGTGCTGCTCCCCGTACGCGGACTCAACCTCAAGCGCACCTTCTGGGCCGTCCGGGCCCCTCAGGCGCGCAACCTGCCCGCCGCCGACACCTTCATCGACTTCCTGCGCACCAGCCCCCCGGACCACGAGCCGGTGGTCCCCACGACGCCCCGGGAGGAGCGCTCCTCCGCCTGACCGGGGGACGCCTGGGGTCCTGGGCCCCTCCGGGCGGGATCAGGCGTAGAAGCGCTCCAGGGCTGCCCGCACCGCCGAGGCGGCACCCGGGCCGAACTGCGTGCGCTCATCCAGCCGGTCCGTGAAGACGTACTCGAACTTCAGGTCCTGCAGCCCCAGCCCCCCCATCACTCGGTTCTCCCAGGACCAATCGTCGGCGTGGGCCACCAGGGTGGGCCAGCCGTCCTCCCCGGGCTCCAAGATGGGCCCCAGGAACAGGAAGCCCGGTTTGTTCTTGCAGAACAGGGCGGTGCTGCCCGGCGTGCGCCCCGACATGGTGTAAAAGACGATGGTCCGCGACAGGCGGATGGAGCCGTCCAGGGGCCGGTCCACTGTGCCCTCGATGCCTTCCACCTCGTCCTGCCCGGCGAGGGCCTCGGCCCGCAGGGCCTCCCGCCATCGATCCAGGTCGCGGGCGCCATGCCGGCTGGGAAGGAACAGGAAGTGCGCCCCGCCCCCCTCCCGGAGCCGTTCGGCCAGGGCGGGGTCGAACGCGGGCGTGTTGACGAGGATGCCCCCCGCCTGGTGGTCCCGGATCAGGTAGACCGCCGGCTCCTCCACGCCCCCTGCGACATGCCAGATGCTGCGATCACGGGCTTCCGCCAAGCACTGCATATGCTGGTCCTCCGGTACCGGCGCGCGGGCCGGACAGCATTGACACCCCCGTCCCGCGCGGCTACATTCCCCTTTCAAACAAAGGGGTTTTGATCTCCCCCCGGCCTCCTCCGGAAGGTGGCTGCGCGACAACACCAAATTGGCCGGCCCGCGGACCGAGGGCCTTCGCAAGGATTTTCCGGCACCCCGCCAAACCCATAGGAGAGACCATGCTCGAGATCCTGCTGAGCAGCCCCATCGGCATCCTGTCTCTGATCACCGTGGTGGGAGCGATCGCCATCGTGGTCGGCTGGGTGGTCATCTGGGCCTACTGGATGCGCAAGGAGCGCTAGGGCCCGGGGCGACCCCCCTCATAGGCCCAGACGCGCCTTGATGAAGGGCACAGTGAGACGCCGCCGCTCCGCCAGGGCCGCGGCGTCCAGCCGTTCCAGGGCGGCCACCAGGGCCGGCAGGCTGCGGCTGTAGTGCCGCAGCAGGAAGCCCCCCACCTCCGCTTTCAGATCCAGCCCCCGGGCCTCTGCGTGTCGGCGCAGGGCCCCCAGCCGCTCCGCGTCCGTGAGGCGCCCCAGCGGGTAGCTGCCCCCCCAGCTCAAGCGGGTCCGCAGCTCCTCGCGGCACAGGCCGAGGGCGCCAGGGCTGGTCCGCGCAGCCGCCAGCAGCCGCCCCCCCTCCTCGTTCACCTGGTTGTAGAGGTGGAAGACCGCCTGCTCCCAGGCATCCTCCCCCGCCACGGCTTCCAGGCCGTCCACGGCCACCAGGCCCGGTCCCAGCCCCGGGTCCAGAACCTGCTCCGGATCCAGCCCGGCGGCGGTCACCTCTTCGCGCATGGAGGCCAGATCCAGATAGGTCCCCCCGGCCTCCCGCGCGGCGCCCTCCAGCAGGTGGGTCTTGCCGCTGCCGGCCTCTCCCCACAGAAAGGCGAAGCGCTCCCGCCCCTCGGTCACCGCCCGCACCCGGGACCAGGCTTCCCGGCACTCCGCCCCCGGCTCGAAGAGCTCCAGGCGGTGGGCGTCGGGTCGATCGAGGACCAGGGGCAGCTGACCGGCCACCGCGGCTACCCCTCCGGGGACTCGTGGGCCCAGGCCTTGCGGAGCCAGACCACCACGTACTGCAGCCCCGAGGCCACCGTGGTGGCCAGAACGGCCACCGCCAGCCAGCCCAGCCACTCGCCCAGCCCCAGGGCCAGGACCGCTTCCAGGAGCACCAGGGCCACCAGGCCCAACTGGAGCGCCGTGTTGAGCTTGGAAAGGAAGGAGGGGGCCATCTCCAGGGCCCCGGTCAGATAGTGGTAGGCCAGGGCGCCGGCGACGATCACCAGATCCCGAGAGACCACCGCGACCACCAGCCAGAAGGGGATCAGGCCCAACCAGCCGAGGGTGATGTAGGCGGTCACCACCAGGGCCTTGTCGGCGATGGGGTCCAGCACCCTGCCCAGGCGGGTCTCCTGGCCGAACCGCTTGGCGACGAAGCCGTCGGCGGCGTCGGTGAGCCCGGCCAGCACGAACAGGACCAGCGCCGCGGCGTAATGGCCGTCATGGAGCAGCAGGACCAGGAAGGGAACCGCGGCGAGCCGCAGAAGGGACAGGGCATTGGGGATGTTCATGGCCGGTAGGTGAAGCGCAGGAGGGGGCTGCCGTCCTGATCCGCATCCTCCCCCTCCCGCCGGTCCCCGGAGTCCGTGGCGGGGGATTCCCGTTCCGGGGTCTCGCCTTCCTCGGGCTCCAGGATGTCCAGCAGGCTCACGATGTGGGCCGCGCGCTCCGGGTCGGCCCGGAAGCGGAAGCGGAAGCGGGCCTCGCTGCCCGCGGTCCGGGCGGGCATGACGGCCTCCACGGCGGCCAGCCGCCCCAGGCCGCGCTCCACCCTCGCCAGATCCTCGAGGCTGCGGACCCCCTCCACCGCCGCCTCCATGGCCGCTCCCCGCCCCGGCTCCACGGCGTAGTCCCGCGCCATGCCCGCCAGGAGGCGCTCCATGCCGGCCTGGAGGGCGCCCTCCAGGCCGTCGGCGCTGCTGGAGAAGGTGCGGTCCTCCCCGCCGCGGCGCAGCACCCAGTCCACCCGCGTGCCGCCGCGCTCCCCCTCGCCCACGCGCACCAGGAGGATGGCATCGGGATCGTAGCGCTCCGAGGCAGACTCGATCTGCTCCCAGTCCTCGAACAGCAGGTTGCGCCCGGAGAGGCGGTCGCGGTCCGTACCGTCCATGAGCGGCATCAGCAGGGGCAGGCCGTATTGCTCCGCCGCCGTCTCCAGGGCTTCGAACAGGTCCGGTTCCATGTCTGGGGATACGGGGTTCCGGTCCCCGGTGCCACGCCGAGCAACCCACACCACCACCCCGGGGCGGTAACGGCCCCAAACCGGCCAGTCCTGTTCCCAGAGAGCCTCGCGAACGGCCTCCTCGCCAAACCGGACCCGCAGGCGGCTGCCGGAGGATTCGCCGCGCAGGACCTGGTAGCGGCTGACGTAGTCCTGCACGGGCTCCAGAAGGGCCGTGCGGACCTCGGAGTCCTCAACCACCTCGGAGGTGCCGCTCAGGCGGATCAGAACCCGGGCCAGGGCAGCACGCATCAAAGCCTGCCGGCCGCCGTCGCCGGCCAGGGAAGATTCCTGCTCGTCCTCGGTCTCCAGCAGGTCCAGGTCTTCCTCGTCCACCACCGCCTGGTAGAGGTTCTCCACCTGGGCCGCGGAGACGGAGCCCGGCAGCCCGCCCAGCAGGAGCACGAAGAGACCGAGCATGATGCGACGGGGGAAGGAGTGCATGCGCGGAAACCTAGGCCACCCCCCGCCGCGCGTCAACCGTTGCGAGCCCCGGGCGGCCTTTTGGCGCCCCCGCATTTGCTTTACCATTGCCAATCGACCGATTCCCCCCTGAGCAATCCCCGTGAGCGCGCAAGTGGCCGACAATCCCGGCAAACCCCTCACTTACAAGGAAGCGGGCGTGGATGTGGCCGCCGGCGACGCCTTCGTCGACCGCATCAAGCCCCTGGTCAAGCGCACCAGCCGGCCGGAGGTCCTGGGCGGCCTGGGCGGCTTCGGCGGCCTGTTCCGCCTCGCCGCCGACCGCTACCGGGACCCCGTGCTGGTGGCCGGCACCGACGGCGTGGGCACCAAGCTGCGCCTGGCCATCGAGCTGGACCGCCACGACAGCGTGGGCGTGGACCTGGTGGCCATGTGCGTCAACGACCTCATCGTCTGCGGCGCCGAGCCCCTGTTCTTCCTCGACTATCTGGCCACCGGCAAGCTCGACCCCGAGCGCGCCAGCGCCGTGGTGGAGGGCATCGTGCGCGGCTGCGAGGCCGCGGGCTGCGCCCTGCTGGGGGGCGAGACCGCGGAGATGCCCGGCATGTACGCCGCCGCCGACTACGATCTGGCAGGGTTCGCCGTGGGCGTCGTGGAGCGCGACGGCCTCATCGACGGCAGCCGCGCGGCGGCCGGGGACGTCCTGATCGGCCTGCCCTCCTCGGGCGTGCACAGCAACGGCTTCTCCCTGGTGCGCCGTCTCCTCCAGGATACCGGAACGGCCCTCGACGCGCCCTTCGGCGACACCACCCTCGGCGAGGCCCTGCTCGCCCCCACGCGGATCTACGTCGGCGCCGTGCGGACCCTGCTGGAGGCGGTGGACGTCCGGGCCCTAGCCCACATCACCGGCGGCGGCCTGCCGGGCAACCTGCCGCGCAGCCTGCCCGACGGTCTGGGCGCCGAGCTGGAGCGCGGCGCCTGGCCGCGGCCGCCCATCCTGGATTGGATCCAGGAGCAGGGGGCGCTCCCCGAGGAGGAGATGCTCGCCACCTTCAACGCCGGCCTGGGCATGGTGGCGGTGGTGCCCGAGGCGCAGGCCGGGGCCGCCCTGGATGCATTGCGGACCGCGGGCGAGGAGGGCTACCGCGTGGGGCGGGTGACCGCGGACGCCGAGGAACGGGGTCGGCTCCATGACTGAGGGCTGCCGGTGCGTGGTCCTGGTCTCCGGCGGCGGCACCAACCTTCAGGCCCTGCTGGACTGGGCCGCGGAGGGCCGGCTGGGCGCCGAGATCGCCGGCGTGGTGAGCAACCGCCCGCAGGCCTACGCCCTGGAGCGAGCCCGCGCCGCCGGTGTGCCGACCCGGGTTGTGGACCACACCGAATACCCTGACCGCCCCGCCTTCGACGCCGCCCTGCGAGAGGCCGTGACCGCCTTCCGGCCCGACCTCTTGGTACTCGCCGGCTTCATGCGCATCCTCACCCCCGCGTTTACCGGCCCCTTCAACGGCCGCATGATCAATGTCCACCCCTCCCTGCTGCCGGCCTTCCGCGGCCTGGACACCCACCGCAAGGCCCTGGAGGCGGGGTGCCGCCTGCACGGTACCACGGTACACCTGGTCACCGACGACCTGGACGCCGGCCCGATCATCGCGCAGGGTGCCGTGCGGGTGGACGACGCGGACACCCCCGAGACCCTCGCCCGGCGCGTCCAGGCCGTGGAGCACCGCCTTCTGCCCCAGGCGGTGCGCTGGTTCGCCGAGGGCCGCCTGGAGGTGGCGGGGGATCGGGTGCGGGTGCGCGACCACCCCGGCGAGCCCGGGGAGCTCCTGGCGCCCGCCCCGGAAGCGTAGCCCCGCTGCCCCTCCAGCCTTTCTGGCTCCTGCGCGGCGGGAGGCCCCCGAGGGGGGCGGAACGTGTACAATGGCGCCACCCACCGCGTTCGTCCGCGCGGGTAGGCTCTAAGGACACGCGATCGCCCATGCCGGAAACCATCCCGGAAGATTCCGTCGGCCTGGTGGAAGGGGCCGTGGAGCACTTCGACGAGCCCCTGGAGCTGGAGAGCGGGGAGCGTCTGGAGCGCTTCGACCTGGCCTACGAGACCTACGGCACCCTCAACGCCGACCATTCCAACGCCGTGCTCGTCTGTCACGCCCTGTCCGGGGACCAGCACGCTGCCGGCTATCAGTCCATGGAGGACCGCAAGCCGGGCTGGTGGGACAACATGATCGGTCCCGGAAAGCCTTTGGACACGCGGCGCTTCTTCGTGGTGTGCGTGAACGTCCTGGGCAGCTGCAAGGGCTCCACGGGGCCGGCGAGCATCAACCCCGCCACCGGCGAACCCTACGCGCTCGACTTCCCCATCGTCACCGTCAAGGACTGGGTGGCCTCGCAGCGCCGCCTCATGGAGCGGCTGAGCATCGCCAAGTGGGTGGCCGTGGTGGGCGGCTCCCTGGGCGGCATGCAGGCCCTGCAGTGGACCATCGACTACCCGGAGCGCCTCGACGCCTGCCTGGCCATCGCTGCCGCCCCCAAGCTCTCCGCGCAGAACATCGCCTTCAACGAGGTGGCCCGCCAGGCCATCATGACGGACCCCGAGTTCCACGGCGGCCGCTACTACGAGCGCGACACCCCGCGGCGCGGCCTGGCCCTGGCCCGCATGATCGGCCACATCACCTACCTCTCCGAAGACGCCATGCGCGACAAGTTCGGCCGCGACCTGCGCAAGGGGCAGCCGCTGTCCTACGGCTTCGACGTGGACTTCGAGGTGGAGAGCTACCTGCGCTACCAGGGCCGGCGCTTCGTGGACCGCTTCGACGCCAACAGCTACCTCTACCTCACCAAGGTGCTGGACTACTTCGACCCGGCGGGCGCCCACGACGGCGACTTGGCCAAGGCATTTGCCGGCTCCGACAACCGGTTCCTGGTGATCGCCTTCTCCAGCGACTGGCGGTTCTCGGCCGACCGCTCGCGGGAGATCACCCACGCCCTGTACGCCAACAATTTGGACGTGACCTTCGCCGAGATCGAGGCCCCGCAGGGCCATGATGCCTTCCTGCTCCGGATCGGCCCCTACCACGACATGGTGCGGGCCTACATGGACCGCCTGGCGCGGGAGTGGGGGCTATGAAGCACGCGTCCATGCGCTTCCGGGTCGATTTCGACGTCATCGAGGACTGGGTGAGCCCCGAGGCCCGGATCCTCGACCTGGGCTGCGGCGACGGCACCCTGCTGGCCCGCCTGCGCGATCACAAACGGGTCTCCGGCTACGGCGTGGAGATCAACATCAACAACATCATCGCCTGCATCGAGAAGGGCGTGCCCGTGATCCAGACCGACCTGGACACGGGCCTGGAGGACTTCGAGGCCGACTCGGTGGACTTCGTCGTCCTCTCCCAGACCCTGCAGGCCATCCGCTATCCCCACTTCCTCCTGCGGGAGATGCTGCGGGTGGGCCGGGAGGCCATCGTTTCCTTCCCCAACATCGGCCACTGGCTGGCCCGCTTCCAGCTGTGCGCGGGGGGCCGCATGCCGCGCACCCCGAGCCTGCCCTACAACTGGTACAACACCCCCAACATCCACTTGCACACCCTGCGCGACTTCGAGTCCCTCTGCGCCAAAGAGGACATCGAGATCCTGGAGCGGCGTGTCCTGGACCGTCGCGGGCGCTCGGGCCTCCTCGCCCGGGAGCTCCCCAACCTGTTCGGCGCCACCGCCATGTACCGCATCCAGCGTGGGCCGGGAATGAACCCGTAACCGCCTCTTTCCCCTGGCATCCCGGATAGGGCCGGCCTACACTGAAAGGACATCCGGTAGCTACCGGCAAGTCCGGTGAAAGGAGTGTCCTATGCGCCACCTGAGCCTGCTCCTGGGCCTCTGCCTCCTCCTGGCCGCCGCCCCGGCCTCCGTAAGCGCCCAGCAGCTGTTCGGCGACTACGTGATCCATCACGGCACCATGCTCACCTCCAGCCTGACCCCCGAGGTGGCCCGGGAATACGACATCACCCGCAGCAACCAACGGGGGCTGGTCACCGTCGCCGTCCGAAAGACAGGAAACGGCGAGGACAAGCCGGTCCGGGCCAAGGTCCGGGCGGTAGCCGTCAACCTCTCCGCCCAGCGCCGTGACCTGGAAATGCGGGAGGTGGATGAAGGGGAAGCCATCTACTACGTAACCGACTTCCGCATCAATCCTCCCGAGGAGGTACGCCTCGAGGTCCATGTCCAGCCGGAGGGCTCGGACGAGGAGCATGTCTTCGAGGTCTCCCGCCTGTTCGCCGACGAATAGCTACAGCCGCCCGAAGGGGCCGGGTTCCCGGCCCTCCTGTCCGCGTTTTGATCCGCGTTAAGCGTGCTTTCAGCCGGCCCTGCTAGACTGTCCCCTTTCCGTTCCCCGATGTCCCCCGTACCTTTCCAGGTCCAACCCGTGGAGGAGCGACACCGATGACCCGAATCGCCATCCGCATGGGCGCCGGACTCGTGGCCCTGGGCGGCCTACTGGCCCTGCTTCCCCAGCAGGCCTCGGCCATCCCGGCCTTCGCCCGGCAGACCGAGATGAGCTGCAACACCTGCCACGCCGCTGTGCCCAAGCTGAATAGCTTCGGCGAGGACTACGCCGCCAACGGCTACCGGCTGCCCGACTGGAAGGACAAGCGGGAGAGCTACGGCGACGACCGCCTCCACCTGCCGGACTCCGTCCCACTGGCGGTGCGCATCCAGGGCTTCGGCCAGCTGCGCGAGGCGGATCGGGCCACCGAGGGCGAGGAGGCCGCCAACGTGGACCTGCAGAGCCCTTACTTCATCAAGCTGCTCGGGGGCGCGCCGCTGACCGACCACATCAACACCTACTTCTACGGCATCCTCGCCGAGAAGGGCGAGAACAGCACCGTCCTCATCGAGGACGCCTGGATCCGCCACGACGACGTCTTCGGCACCGGGGTGGAGGCCATGCTCGGTCAGTTCCAGGTCTCCGACGTCATGTTCCCCCGCGAGGTGCGCCTGTCCTTCCAGGACTACACCCCCTACCGCATGGCGGGCATCACCTACGAGCGCGGCCTGCTGCTGGAGCGCGGCGTCGGCCCCGTGGATCTGGCCCTGGGGGTGGTCAACAGCAACGGCATCGACGAGAGCCGCACCCTGACCGCCAGCGGCTACAACCGGCCCGATCACAGCTTCGACGACAACGACCAGAAGTCGGTGTTCGGGCGCATCGCCACCGACGTGGCCGGGGTGGGGGTCGGGGTGTTCGGCTTCGCCGGCCAGCAGCCCAACGGCTTCCAGCAGCAGGGCGAGGACGGGCCCGGCCACACCTCCGACAAGCGCATCGCCGGCCTCGACCTCTCCGGCCAGGTCGGCGGCGACGTCTACTGGTACCTGCAGGGGCTCTACAACGAGTGGGGCGACTTCCTGGAGGAGGGCGAGGACTACAGCTGGTGGGGCGGCTTCGCCGGCGTGGACTGGGTCATGAGCCCCGAGTGGGCCTTCTCCCTGCTGTACAACTACGCCGACGCCGGGGATCTGGACGAGGTGCGGCTGTCCGACTATCCGAATATTGATTCGGCCGATGTGGAGGCCTTCGCCGACACCCGCTACGACGGCCTCAACCTCAACACCCTGACCTTCACCACCTCCTACTACTTCGCCAGCAACGTGCGCGGCGTGGTGGAGGCCAACTACGACTTCCTCGACACCAACGACTTCGCCCACCGCGAGCGCGAGCACTACCTGCTGATGGGCCTGGACGCCGCCTTCTGAGGGCGGCGCAGCGCTCCAAAAGCAGAAAAGGCACCCCCGCAAGGGTGCCTTTTTCTATGCTGGCTATCCGCTTTGTCCCGAAAGGGGGTTGTGGGAGCGGCTACCAGCCGCGACGTTCCGAAGGGGCCCATTTGTCGCGGCCACTGGCCGCTCCCACAGCAGGCGGATTCGGGATTTTCCCGCCCTTCGCCGCTACTCGTCGCCGTCGAGCACCCCCTGCCACTCCAGGGGCAGCTGGTACTTCTTCTCGGCGTTGCAGGCGGGGCAGGCGGGCACCACGTTGCCCTTGGTGGTCTCGCCGCCGCGGATGATGGGCACCACGTGGTCCATGGTGAGCTCGCGGGGCGGGAAGGACTCCCCGCAGTAGTGGCACACCCCCTTGGCGCGGCGGCGCTTCCACCACTGGCTGCGCCGCAGCTCGCGGGCCTTGGCCTTCTCCCGGGCCACGTGCTCCTCGGAGGCGGGCAGGAAAAACAGCGAATCGTCCATGGGCAGGGCTTCCCGAGCGTTGCGTACGGTCGCGTAGCTGACAGGGTATAGGGCAACCGGGGCGGGCGCCGGTTCCCGTCCGGTCAGCCGAGGTCCTTCCAGAAGACCTTGGAGCGACGGTCCAGATTGTACAGGGCGCGGCGCTCCACCGGCAGGGCGTCGAGGCCCACCTCGGCGAAGCCCCGCTCCAGGAACCAGTGGGCGGCCCGGGTGGTGAGCACGAACAGCCCGCCCAGGCCCCGCTCCCGGGCGCTCGCCTCCGCCTCCTCCAGCAGGGCCTCGCCCCGCCCCTCGCCGCGGTAGTCGGGGTGCACGGCCAGGCAGGCCAGCTCCGCCACCCCCTGGTCGGGGAAGGGGTGCAGGGCGGCGGTGGCCACCACCGCGCCGTCGCGCTCCATGACCAGGTAGTCGCCGATCTCCGTCTCCAGGCGCTCGCGCCCGCGGCGCACCAGCACGCCCTCCGCCTCCAGCGGCTCGATCAGATCCAGGATGCCGCCGATGTCGTCCTCGCCCGCGGGCCGGGTGTCCTCGTAGCGCTCGGCGGTGACCAGGGTGCCCACGCCATCGCGGGTGAACAGCTCCTGGAGGAGGGCGCCGTCGCGGTGGCGGCTCACCAGGTGCACCCGCCGCACTCCGGCGGCGCAGGCGTCCACGGCGGTGTGCAGGTGCAGGGCGATCTCCTCCGGCAGGTCGGCGCGCGCCTCCAGGACCCGCGTCACCTCCTCCGGGGAGAGATGCCCCTGCAGCCGGCCATCGATGTCCTCCAGCCCCTGGGCGTCCACCAGGAACAGCAGCTTGTCGGCGCACAGGGCTCCGGCGGCGGCGGAGGCCACCTCCTCGGCGCGCAGGTTGAACAGCTCGCCGGTGGGGGAGGCGCCCACCGGGGACAGCAGGACCATCTCGTCGGCGTCCAGGCAGCGCCGGATGCCCTCGGTGTCGACGCTGCGCACCTCGCCGGTGTACTCGTAGTCCACCCCGTCGCGCACCCCCACCGGCCGCGCCCGCAGAAAGTTGCCGGACACCACCCGCAGCGCCGCCCCCGCCATGGGGGTATGGGCCATGCCCATGGACAGGGCCGCCTCGATCTCCAGGCGCAGCCGGCCCACGCCCTCCTTCACCGCCCCCAGGGCCGCCGCGTCGGTGACGCGCCAGCCCCGCTCCACGCGCGGCGCGGCGCCGTGGGCGGCGATGCGGTCCTCGATCTGGGGCCGGGCGCCGTGCACCAGCACCAGGCGGACGCCGAGGCTGTTGAGCAGGGCCAGGTCGTGGGCCAGGGCGGTGAACTGCCCCTCGGCCACCATCTCGCCGCCGAACACCACCACGAAGGTCCGCCCCCGGAAGGCGTGGACGTAGGGCGCGGCGTCGCGGAAGGAGCGCACGAAGGGGGGCGTGGACCGATCGGTCATGGCGGCGGGCGATCCCTTGCGGCTGGGCGGGGTTTTTCCGGATGGCGTACCGGAGACCTGGGGGGATTATAGGACGTTCCGGAAACGGATGGGAAAATCCGCGCCGCGCCGGCTAGTTTATGCGGGGTCGGGGGCTGGCCCGGAGCGCCCAAGTCTCTGCTAGGATGGGGCGAAATCCGCATCATTCCCCATCGTCCCGGGAGGGAGCCATGAGCCAATCCACCACCAGCCTGCTGGACAATCTCGCCCGCGAGATCGGCGGCGCCCTGGGCCGCCTGGGCCTGCCCCCGGAGCGCATGGAGCAGGCCGTCCGCGACGCGATCCGTCCCGTCCTGGAGCGCATGGACCTGATCACCCGGGAGGAGTTCGACCGCCAGCAGCAGGCGCTGGACGCCACCCTCAAGCGGGTGGAGGCGCTGGAGGCCCAGCTCGGCATCGAGCGCCCCGAGACGAGCGGCGAGACCCACTTCGACGCGGAGCCGCTAGCGGAGGATCCGGCGGACCCCTCCACCGACTGGGATCCCAACGAGCCGCGCAAATAGCGGATCCTTCCGGAGCGCAGCGGGAAAGGGGGCGCATGGGCCACGCGGTGGTGCGCAGCCGGGCCCTGGCGGGGGTGGATTCCCCCGCCGTGGAGGTGGAGGTGGACCTGGCCGGCGGCCTGCCGGCGCTGGCCATCGTGGGGCTGCCGGAGGCGGCGGTGCGGGAGGCCAAGGACCGCGTCCGCGCCGCGCTGGTGAACGGCGGCTACGATTTCCCCACCGCGCGCGTCACCGTCAACCTGGCGCCCGCCGACCTGCCCAAGGAAGGCGGCCGCTTCGACCTGCCCATCGCCCTGGGGATCCTGGCCGCCTCCGGCCAGCTGCCGGCGGACGCCCTGGCGGGCCGGGAGTTCCTCGGCGAGCTGACCCTGGACGGGCGCCTGCGCCCCGTGCACGGCGCCCTCGCCGCCGCCCTGGCCCTGGCGGACTCCGGGGAGGCGCTGCTGGTGCCCGCGGCCAACGCCGCCGAGGCGGCGGTGGCGGGCACCGTCCCGGTCCACGGCGCCGAATCCCTCACCGCCGTTACCGCTTTCCTGCGCGGCGAGGCCGACCTGCCCCCCGCCGCCCCCGGGGCGCCCCCGGACCACCAGCCGCCGGATCTGGGCGACGTGCGCGGCCAAGCCCCGGCGAAGCGGGCCCTGGAGGTAGCCGCCGCGGGGGGCCACGGACTGCTCA
>NZ_JBKGZG010000020.1:0-38720 GCF_046545655.1 Thiohalorhabdus sp.
GGGGCCATCCGGGCGGCGGACGAAGGGGCCCGGGTGACCCTGATCGAACGCGGGACCTGCGTCAACGTGGGCTGCGTACCCTCCAAGACCCGGCTCAAGGCCGCCAATGCCCCATCATTCGAGCCGTGGCCGGGGAGAGCGAGGAGCAAAAGGACGACCATTGATCCTCCTGGATTAGCGCGACTTCATTTCCTCGGTGGGCCCCCTCGATAGCGGGTTTTTCGGTTCCTTACCCGAAAGCCCCGGGGCCAGGCAATGGTTGCCCCGGTGACTGACGGACAGATTCCCTTCGTGAACTTGCCCCGATTGCCGCTGACAAAGGGGGGGACAGGATTTTGAAACGGGGGGAACGGTTTTCCCCGGGAGATCGGTGCGGGGCCCCCGCCGTTCCGCCCGCGGATTCCCACCGAATCATCGAAAGGAACCTATGTACTCGCAACGTCCCATCGCAGGACTCTGGAAAGTCGCTATTCTGGGGCTCGGGGTGGTGACCACCGCCTGCGCGGGCTCCGACGACGAGCGCAAGGAGCAGTCCGGAACCACCGCCGTGGAGGAGGCGTCGGGCTCCTCCGCAGCGGCCCTGCCGGCCTTCAGCGACATCGTCCAGGACAACCGGGAGGCCGTGGTCAACATCAGTACCACCCGCAAGATGGACGGTCCCGGCCAGGAGATCCCCGAGCGCTTCCGCGGCACCCCCTTCGAGGACTTTTTCCAACGCTTCTTCGAGGGGCCCGGCGGCGGACGGGAGCGGGAGGTCCAGTCCCTGGGCTCCGGCTTCGTGGTATCCAGCGATGGCCACATCGTCACCAACGCCCACGTGGTGCAGGAAGCCAGCGAAATCGTGGTCCAGTTCGCCGACCGGCGGCAGCGCAAGGCCGAGGTCCTGGGCAAGGACATGGCCACCGACCTGGCCGTGCTCAAGGTGGACGCCGACGACCTGCCGACGGTCCGCTGGAGCGACAGTGAGGCCCCGCAGGTGGGGGAATGGGTCCTGGCCATGGGCTCACCCTTCGGCTTCGAGCACAGCGTCACCTCCGGGATCATCAGCGCCAAGGGCCGCAGCATCCCCGGCCAGGCCGGCAGCTACGTGCCCTTCCTGCAGACGGACGTGGCCATCAACCCGGGAAGCTCCGGAGGTCCGCTGTTCAATCTCGACGGCGAGGTGGTGGGCGTAAACGCCCAGATCTTCTCCAAGTCCGGTGGGTATATGGGACTTTCCTTCGCCATCCCCAGCGACATGGCCCAGGACGTGGTGGCCGAGATCAAGGAGGACGGGGAAGTCTCCCACGGCTACCTGGGCGTGGGCATCCAGGAACTGGACCGCGACTTGGCCCGGTCCATGGGCCTGGAAAAGCCGCGCGGCGGCCTGGTGGCCGACGTCAAGCCGGACTCCCCGGCGGACGAGGCCGGCCTCCAATCCGGGGACATCATTCTCGAAGTGGACGGCGAATCCATCGACCGGTCCGGGGACATCCCGCCTCTGATCGGCCGTCTGGATCCGGGCACCGAGGTGACCCTGACCCTACTGCGGGAAGAGGAGCGCATCGAGAAAACGGCGACTCTGGGCTCCCTCCAAGAGGCGCGCAGCGAAGCCCAAGGCGGGGAGTCCGCCACTGAGCCCACCAGCGTCGTCGGCATGCGCCTTGTTCCGGTTCCCGACCGCCTTCGCGAGCAGCAGTCGCTGCCGGAATCCGGCGGCGCCCTCATCGAGGCCATGGAGGAGGGCCCCGCGCAGGAGGCCGGCTTCCGGACCGGTGACGTGATCCTGAAGATCGGCGACGCTAGCATCGCCGGCCCGGGGGAGGTGGAGGAGATCCTCGACCGGGTGGAGTCGGGGGCCCGGGTCCCCGTCCTCGTCCAGCGCGGCGAGGGCATGCAATACCTTCCCCTCCGGGTGCCCTAGCGGTTCCCTGTCCCGCGCACTCCCCGCGCGACCGGCCCTCCGGGGCCGGTTTTTTGTGTCCGGTGCTCCGTGGGCTTGTGGCCTCGCGGCCCGAGGGGCCTTGTGGCCCCCGGGAAGGCATGGTTTCCTTGTTGATCCGGTGAATGCGCGCCGGGAGCCCCGGGACCGTGTCCGTGGGCGGCGTGGGAGGGGGGACGCGCATTGCGACGCGGACGGTCGCGGGCAGCGGATACCGTTCCGGCCAGGTCGCGAAAGGAGCCCTGCATGTCCCCCGACCCCATCCGCATCGATGCCGTCCACCCCCCGGAAGGGGGGCGCCTCGGCCTGACCTTCTGCCCGGGCAAGACCGACCCGCACGGCCTGTCCGGCCCCCATGCCCGGGAGCTCGGCCAGGACCTCCGGGCCATCGCCCAGTGGGGCGCCGATTACCTCGTTACGCTGCTCGAGCCCCACGAATTCGATTGGCTGGGGGTCGCCGGGCTCGGAGAGGCCGCCGAGATGGCCGGCCTCGACTGGAGCTGGCTGCCCATCCCCGACGGCGGCGTGCCCGGCACCGCCTTCGAGCGCTACTGGGGCTTTGCGGGCCTCCGCCTCCGTGCGGCCTTGCGCGCGGGGCAGGGGGTTGTGGTCCACTGCCGCGGCGGACTGGGCCGGGCGGGACTGGTGGCGACCCGGCTGCTGGTGGAGCTGGGGCGGGAGCCGGAGGCGGCCCTGGCAGAGGTCCGCCGGGCCCGGCGGGGGGCGGTGGAAACAACGACCCAGGAGGCCTACGTGCGCACCTTGCGGCCCGGTTCCGTCGCGGACGTTTCCCGGGACCGCCTGTACGGCACCCTCCTCGGCGGCGCCCTGGGCGACGCCTTCGGCTACCCGGTGGAGTTCTGGGTGGAGGAGCAGGTCAGGGAGGAGCTCGGCCCCGAGGGCCTCACCCGGCCCCTGTTCTCCGCGGAAGGCCGGCTGGAGGTCAGCGACGACACCCAGATGACCCTGTTCACCCTGGCCGGCCTGCTGGAGGCCGGCCCTCCCACCGATCCGGAGGCGGCCCTGGACGCCATCCGGGACGCCTACCGGGCGTGGCTGGATACCCAGGAAGGGGTGCCCGCGGCCCTCGCCGACGGCCCCGTGGAGCGGCTGGCCGCAGACCCCCGCCTGCAGAAGCGCCAGGCCCCGGGCCTCACCTGCCTGCGGGCCCTGCGGGAGGGAGGCGACGGGACGCCGGAGGCCCCGGTCAACGACAGCAAGGGCTGCGGGGGCGTCATGCGGGTCGCACCGGTGGGCCTGGTGGCGGCCTGGAGCCCCGAGGAGTCCTACGAGGTGGGCGCGCGCAGCGCCGCGCTCACCCACGGCCACCCGGCCGGATACGCCGCCGCCGGGACCATGGCGGCCACCGTCCGGCTCCTGCGGGACGGGCGGGGCCTGGCCCAGGCGGCGGAGGCCACCCTGCCCATGCTCGCGGGAACCCTGGGCAGCGCCGAGGCCCGCGAGGCCCTGCGCGACGCCCTGGCGCGCGGCGCCGCCCCCGACCCCGATCCCTTCGCCGACGTGCGGGCGCTGGGGGAGGGGTGGGTGGCCGAGGAGGCCCTGGCCATTGGCCTGTACGCCGCCCTGCGCGGGAGGGATTTCCCGGACGTGGTGCGCATCGCCGCCAGCCACGGCGGCGACAGCGACTCCACCGCCGCCATCGCCGGGCAGCTGTACGGGGCCTGGCGGGGGACGGACGGCCTTCCCCATCCCTGGGTGCGGCGCCTCGATGTCCTGGAGCCCTTGCTGGACCTTGCGGGCCGTTTCCCCGAAGAAGCCCTCGAACCCCACACCCCCTCCACGGCCAGGGAGGCCCCATGAGCCGGAGCCACGACACCATCTACCGGCAATGGCTGATCCTCCGGCAGATCCCGCGGCAGCCCCAGTCCAAGCCCACCGCCGAGCTCCACGCGACCCTGCGGGAGGAGGGCCTGGAGGTGGAACGGCGCACCGTGCAGCGGGACCTGGAGCGCCTGTCCACGCTGTTTCCCCTCTGCGCCGAGCCCGACGGCCCCGGCTACCGCTGGTCTTGGCTCCAGGACGGGGCCATGGTGGAGCTTCCCTCCATGACCCCCTCCACGGCCCTGACCTTCCTCCTGGCCCGCGACCACCTCGCCGGGCTCCTTCCGCCGTCGCTGATGGAGATCCTCGCCCCCTACTTCGAGCGGGCCGAGGGGGTCCTCGCCGAATCCCACCTGGCGCACTGGCGGGACAAGGTCCGGCTGGTGCACAGCGGCCCGGACCTGGACGTGCCTGAGGTGGCCGAGGAGGTGCGGGACGCGGTTTACACGGCATTGCTGGAGGAACGGCAGCTGGAGGCGGGCTACTTCAGCCGCAGCCGGGACAGCTACGGCCGCCGCCGCATCCATCCCCTGGGCCTGGTGGGGCGGGGCGGGGTCTACTACCTCGTGGCCCGCGTGGACGACAAGCCCGGGGCCCGGCAGCTGGCCCTGCACCGCATGGACGGCCCCGCGCTCCTGGGCGCCCCCGTGGCCGCTCCGGAGGACTTCGACCTGGACCACTACCTGCAGGGGCAGTCCGCCTTCTCCTATCCCCGGAACCCGGAAGGCCTCGTCCTCCGTCTGCGGGTCGCCGAGGAGGTGGCCTTCCACCTGGCGGAGCGCCCCCTGGCCGCGGACCAGGAGATCGAGCCGGAGGACGGGGACACCTACGTGGTGCGCGCCACCGTGCCGGACACCGAGGCCCTGCGCTGGTGGCTGCTGGGCTTCGGCCCCAGCGTGCGGGTGGAGGGCCCGCAGGGCCTGCGCGGCGAGATGGCGCGCCTGACCCGGGAGGCGGCGGCGCAGTACGGCTGAGGGCGACCGGCCCGGCCCCTCGCCACCCCTCAGCCGTTCTCCTCGGCCTCCGCCTCCCGCTCCCTTTTCAGCGTGATGGCCCCGCCCTCGGGGGCCTCGATCTCCTCCTCGTCGCGGAGGTATTCCTCCACGATCTCCACCACCGGGCGGTCCGTCTCCTCGAAATCGCTGACTTGCCCGAAGGCATCGTAGCCGTGGAGGCCGCCGAGCATGCCGGAATGGGTCGCGACGGTGTAGCGCTCGTCCTTGGCGAGGGGCTCGCCGGCCACCTCGACCCCGCTAACCCGGCCGCCCGCGGGCCGCGAAAGGTCCACGGTCCAGCGCATCCCCGCGGTCTGGACGAGCCCGCCCACCGCGTCGAGGGGGTCCGGGGGATCCAGGTTTGTGGCGCTGCGCTCCAGGACCGACAGGATCTGCTCCCCGGTGAGCTCCAGGGTGACCAGCGTGAACGGGTGGGGCAGCAGGGCGTGGAGGGCCTCCCGGGTGATGGGCCCCTTCCGGAGCGTCACCCCGAAGCCCAGCCCCGGCAGGAAGGCGGCGTCCGCGCCCGTCTCGTCGATCAGGATGTCCCCCACCAGCCGGTCGAAGGGGCTCTCCGAGCGGTAGTTCCGACCGATGGGCTCCAGGGCCTTCGCCAGGACGGCTTCAAGGTCCTCCTTGTGCGGATCGCGCAGGTCCCCCACCCGTTCGGCCAGGTTGGCGTTGGGGTGGTAGTCCGCCGTCCACAGGACGTGGTTGGTGGCCTCCATCTTCGTGATCCGGCCCTTCTCCACCTCCACGGTCACCTCCCCGAGCATGGCCCCGTCGGCCAGGGCCTGGACCCACAAGGTGCCGTTGTCCCGGACATAGGCATCGTGGGAATGCCCGCCCACGATGAGATCGATGCCCGGTACCTCCCGGGCGAGCAGCTCGTCCACCTCCGCCCCCTGGTGCGAGACCACGACCACCACGTCGGCGCGCTCGCGCAGCTCCGGGACGTATTCCCGGGCCGTGGCGATGCCGCTTGCGAGCTCCAGGCCCTGCACGTTCCCCGGGCTCGTGGTCAGGGGAGTGTTTTGATAGCCGAGCGCCAGCAGGCCGACGCGAATGCCGCCGGCCTCCAGCACCTTGGTGGGGTCCCCCAGGAACGGCTTGCCCGTCTCCCCCTCGGTCACGTTGGCGGCCCGCATGGGGAAGGCGGCGGCCGCGTCCAGCTCCCGCGTCCGCTCCCGGCCGTAATCCAAGTCGTGGTCGCCGAGGGCGGCGAAATCGTATTCCAGGGCGTTCATCAGCTCGATCATCGCCGCGCCCCGGGTACGATTGCCCAGCAGGTCGTCGCCAAAGCTGTCGCCGGCGTCCACCAGTAGGACGCTGTCCCGGCCCCGCGACTCCCGGATGCTCCGTACCGCCGTGGCCAGCGGGGCGAGCCCGCCCACCATGCCGGGACGCCCGAACTCGAAGGGGTCCTCCTTGCCCGGATCCCCCGTCTGGGCCGTAGCGTTGCCTGGGCCCACCTCGAAGGGCTTGTGGTGGCCGTGGAGATCGTTGGTGTGCAGGATGGTGACGCGGCCCGACGAGCCCTCGGAGTCCTGCGCCGCCGCCGGCGTTGCCTGTCCCCCGGACAGGGCCAGCCCGGACAAAAGGGCCATCGCAAGGCGTATCATGGGATGCCTCCCTCGGGATCCCGGCGCAGCATCAGGGACATAGGCCTCCTTTCCACCATTGCCGCCGCCGGGGATCGGGGAAATACGGGATTACCCGGAGGCCAGCGCGATACACGCGATGCGACAGGGCCCTGGAACTCCCGCGACATCTGGTGACGCAAGGCCCGGGACCATGGGGAGACGTCCGCGTACCGGCCAACATCGGGAAAAGGAGGAGCCAGCCATGAACGGATTCCGCAGCTTTCTCTACGCCCTCGCCAAGCTCCTGGGCGACATCAACGCCATCGCCAAGGGCCGGGTAGGGCGCCGCATCGGACGACGGATCGCCGGGAAGGGGACGGGGCGGTTGCTGGGGAAGATCTTTCGGTAGGGGGATGCGCAATTTTTGCCAAGGTAGGGGGGCACCGTGATTTCAGGAAATCTTCAGGCGGCTATGAGGCTTGACGTGGTAGGTTCCATTTACGTGGAGCCCTGATGAAGACCGGCGCCCGGCCGGTACGGATTTCGCCTCTGCGTGGGGCTTAACCGGTTTGGTGTTGGCCGTTCAGCAGTACAGGCCCGAAAACAGAATTTTCACGCCGGATACTTGGGCAGCACTAGGTATTTGCAGGAAAGGAACCATCTCTACTTATGCTTATCTACGCCGCCGATAAAAAGCAGTTCCTCCGGGATGTGCGCGGCAATCAGATCGATGAACGCATTCTGGATAACATGGAGATGAAGGGCTTTAGTAGCGTTTCCCCCAGCGAAATCGCCTCCTGGCGGCATTCCATGCAGCACATGGCGAATGTTCTCGAGGAAGGCGGCATTTCTGATGACGCTGGTGTCGCCATCGAGTACCTCATCCCCCAGACCGCCAAGCGGGTGGATTTCATCTTGACGGGACAGGATTCTGATTCCCAGGAGACCGCCGTAATTGTGGAGCTGAAGCAGTGGGAATCGGTGGAGGCGACCGCCAAGGACGCCATCGTCGAAACCTTCGTAGGTGGGGCGGTTAGGGAGGTGCCCCATCCTTCCTATCAAGCCTGGACCTATAAAGCCCTGCTTGAGGATTTCAACGAAACGGTCCAGGAAGAAGCCATCCGGCTTTGGCCGTGCGCCTACCTACATAACTGCAAATCCCCGGACGTGGTCTCGCCATTCTACGGGGAGCACTTGGAGCAAGCTCCAGCCTTTCTGAAAGAGGATGCCGATAAGCTGGCCCGGTTCCTTCGCCAGTACGTGCGCAAGGGGGATAGTACTGAGATCCTCTATCGCATCGAGCATGGGGTTATCCGGCCTTCCAAATCGCTGGCGAACCATCTGGCATCCCTGCTGGAAGGCAACCAAGACTTCCTCATGATCGACGACCAAAAGTTGGTTTTCGAGACTGCCCTGAACCTTGTCGAGCAGGCGAAGGAGGGCGAAAAGCAGGTTTTGATCGTGGAGGGTGGTCCGGGGACCGGAAAATCCGTGGTAGCGGTCAATCTTCTGGTGGAGCTTCTACAGAGGGAATACTTGGCCCACTATGTCACCAGCAACGCGGCCCCTCGCCAGGTCTATAAAGCCAAGCTGACCGGTTCTCTCACAAAGACCCGTATCGATAACCTATTCAAAGGGTCCGGTTCTTTTATCGGAACCGACGTGGATACCTTCGACGCGCTGATCGTCGACGAAGCGCACAGACTCAAGGAGCGGGGCACATTCCAGGCCCAAGGTGAGAATCAGGTAAAGGAGATCATCAACGCAGCCCAAACCACCGTCTTCTTCCTCGATGAGGACCAGAAGGTTCACTGGAAGGATATAGGATCCCGGGAAGAGATCGAGCATTGGGCGGAAGAGGCGGGGGCTTTTGTTCAGTATGCAGACTTGCAATCCCAGTTCCGATGCGGCGGGTCGGATGGCTATCTGGCTTGGCTGGACAATGCCCTGCAAATCAGGGAGACCGCCAACCAGGACTTGGGTGACCTGGACTACGCCGTGGAGGTGGTGGATTCACCCGCCGAACTGCGGGACCGGATATTCGAGCTGAATGTTGAAGTGAACCGAGCTAGGCTCCTGGCCGGGTATTGTTGGGATTGGGTCAGCAAGAAGGAACCCAGCGAGCAGGACATCCAGTTCCCCGAGTATGACTTCGCCATGCAGTGGAACCTGGAGCACCACGAGCAAGCATGGATGATCCAGCCGGATTCCGTGCACCAGGTGGGCTGCATCCATACCTGTCAGGGGTTGGAGCTGGATTACGCCGGGGTAATCATCGGGCCGGACCTGATAGTCCGGGACGGGAAGATCCTCACCCGGCCCACGGAACGCTCCAAGAATGATGCCTCCATCAAGGGCTACAAGACCGCCCGCAAGCATGACCGGGAGGCCGCCGACGCCAAGGCGGAGGCGATCATCAAGAATACCTACCGGACCCTGCTCAGCCGGGGACTTAAGGGTTGCCTAATCTGGTGCACCGATCCGGAGACCAATGAGTATTTCAAGGCGCTTGCCCGGAATGCCCAGAAGATCCTGCATCACCAGCCTGCAGAAGAAGCCGACCCGGCTTTGCCATTCCAGGTTGTGGCCGATGAGGATCTGGAGCCCTGGGCAAACGCCATCCCTGTTGTGCCCCTGCAGGCGGCGGCCGGGGAGTTTAGCGATCTGCAGGAAGTACAGCAGCGCCCCGAGGAGTTCGACTGGGTCGAACCGCCGAGCTTCCTTTCCCCCAGCCCTGGGATGTTCATTGCCCAGGTTGTGGGCGAGTCCATGAACCGGCGGATCCCCAACCGTGCCTGGTGCCTGTTTCAGCCACCAACCGGGGGAACCCGGGAGGGTAAGACCGTTCTGGTGCAGCATCGGGACATCAGCGACCCAGATACCGGCGCCAACTTTACCCTCAAGCGGTACCGCAGCGAGAAGAGCGCCGACCCTGACACGGGATGGCGTCATTTGCGGATCATTCTGGAACCGGATTCCTACGATCCGTCCTATGAGCCGATCGTGCTGGAAGAGGATGCCGTTGCCGATCTAGCGGTGATCGGCGAGCTGAAGGCGGTTCTGGAGGGGGACGACTGAATATTGACGGATGGAACCGAACCCTATTTATCAACAGGACGGTCGCAATGTGGAGGCAACTACCAAGGAATCCTTAGTAGTTGCCAGTGAGGAACCTCTGCAGGCTCGATGGCTGATAAACGGAAGGGACCATGACCTCCTTCGCTCAGCCCGAAATCGTCCGCTGTCCTTCCTGTGGGCGCCCGGTTCGGCGGCTCCGCTTTGCCAGCATTAATCTGTCGGGGGGCATGTTCCCGCCGACTTTCCGGAAGCTAGCTCGGGGCGAGGTCTCCTGTCCCCGGTGCGGCGCAGCGGTCGAGGCCCACACCCTAACGCCCATTGCTCTCCTGGATGCGCCCTGGCAGGAGGGGATATGGGCGGGGATTCCGGCGCTTTGGCCCGAGGGTTTTGGAGGGGATGCCTGAGCGGCCGTACCTGTGGCGCGCTTCTCACTCCGCCGGCGCCGGCATCTCGAACATCTCCCGCGGGAACACGAACCGCTCGTCGGGGTCGGCCAGGGCCCGGCGGGCGCTGGCCTCCACCTCGCCCAGGTACAGGTACCAGGTCTGCGGGCCGACGTGGTGCGGGGGCTGGAAGGCCGCCGGGGCCAGGATCGCCACGTTGCGGCCGGCGCCGTTGCCCTGGCCGTCCGTTTCCGGATCGCGGGCCGATTCGTAGCGGATGGCCTGGATGCCCGCCTTTGCGGCGTTGTCGCCCAGGGCCTGGGTGGTGGTGTAGTCGGCGGGGTGGCTCCACCGGTCGCGGTGCCGGGCCAGCTCGCCGGCGGTGAGATCCAGGGCCCGTCCGGTGCGGTAGCCGGCGGCGAAGGCCGTGAGCTGGGCCTCCTGGTGGGGGAGGTCGGTGCCCTCGGAGACGTAGAAGAAGCGGTAGCGGTGGAAGGCGAGCTCGGCGAGGGCGGTGCGGCGGTGCTCGGCGGCGTAGAAGGCCCCGTAGGGGGCGTGGGGCCGACGGAAGCGGCTGCCGCCGCGCTTGGGCGGCTGGTAGCGGAAGGGGGTCTTGAGCAGGTAGTCGAGGTGCTCCGTGCCCGCGGGGTAGGCGGGCTTGCTGCCCTCCAGGAGCTCCTCCAGGCGCGCCTGATTGGCCTGCGTCTCCACAAGCTGGCGGGTGAGGGCGTAGTGCTGGCCCTCCACCACCCGCCACACCCAGCCGCCCAGGAAACGGGCGTGGCCGGCCAGCTCGTCCGGCTCCGGCACGGGCATCAGGCCACGGCGCGGTGGGCGTCGAGGTAGTCCACCACCTCCACCAGGCCGTCCACGCGGCGGATCGCCTCCGCGGGGACGCCGCGGAGGTCCCGGTTGGGGTTGGTCATCCACTGGCGCATGACCGCCCCGTCCCCGGCGCAGATGGCGCCGAGGGAGCGGAACAGGCGCACCAGCAGCAGGCTCAGCTCCCATTCCTTGGCCCCGGGGTCCAGGTGGTACCGCCCCCGTTTCATGCGCGAGACGGTGGAATCGCTCACCCCGATCACCTCGGCGAGCCGGCTGTTGGTGAGGCCGAGCTGGGCGGCGGCGTTCACGGTGGCCTCGGTGAGGATGCGGCGGTCCTGCTCGGTTTGGTCCGGCGCCGGTATGGCCATGGCCCTGCCCCCTGGTTGGGTTCTTCAGAAAAGAATAGGCTTTCTCTTTTCTGTGGACAAGGGCCGGTGCGTCCGGTTCCGGGGGCCGCTAGGCCTGGCGGCCGGTGAAGGCCTCGGTGCCGAAGGGGGCGCGGCAGCAGCCGCTCTGGTAGCGGGTGCCGTCGCGCTGGATGCGGTTGTGGCGGGTGGTGGAGAGCCAGAGGTCCTGGCCGCAGCCCGGGCAGGCGTAGGCGAAGCGCCGCTGGCGCCCGGAGGCGGCCTTCTTGCGGGCGGGACGGCCCTTGCCGTATTCCTTGCCCACTTGCCGGGTGGCGGCGTCCGCCGGGGCCAGAGGCTCGCGGCACTTGCGGCAGATGCGGGAGCCCGGATTCCGCACCACCTGGGCCACCAGCCGGGCGGTGACGTGGTGGGTCATGCAGCCGCAGGCGAGGGGATAGCGGGCCTGGGTGCGGCGGGCGGCGTTGGTGACGTCGTACTGGTGGCAGCGGGTGGGGTCGGCGCCGAACAGGTCCCGCATGACGGCCTTCCATTCCCGGCCGTGGGGCCGGGTGGCCGGGCCGTACACCCGCGCCACCACCACATGGGCCACCTCGTGGGGAACGGTCCGCGCCAGAAAGTCCTCGGGGTTCTCGCGCAGGAGCACGGTGTTGAAGCGGACGAAGGCGCCCCCGCGCTCCGCCTGCCCGGCGGTCTTGCCGGTGAGGTCGAAGCGGATCTCCGGGCGGGGGATCTTTCGGGCGAAGTGGCGCTCAGCCTGGGTCAGGCGCTCCTCCACCAGCGTGCGCACGCGCTGCTGGAGGGCGTCTACCGAAAGGCTGTCGGTGGTGGTGCCGGAGGCCCGGGCTCCCTGGGCCATGAGCGACATTCCTCGCGGTTCGGCGGGTCCGCTTGCCCGTTCCCGCTAGTGGAACGTGTCGGCCCGCTCTAGGAGCATGACGTACTGGGCGTGGAGGCCGGGGAGGCTGCGACGGCCCTCCACCAGGCGCAGGCCCGCGTGCGCAAGCTGTTCCTCCAGGCCCCGGAGGCTGTGGCGGCTCAGGCGCTTGTGGCCGCGGCTGCGGTGGAAGGCAGCGTGGAGGGGGGATTCCAGGTAGGTGGTGACGACGGCGTGGCGCCGGGTCACCCGGCCAATCTCGTCCATGACCCCCTGGCGCAGCTCCGGGCCGTGCAGGTGCTGGAACAGGCGGATGCAGGTGACCACGTCGAAGCTGTCGTCGGCGAAGGGCAGGGCGTCGGCGGAGAGGCGCGCCAGGGGCAGGTCCGCGCCCCAGGTCTCCCGGCAGAGCTCCAGCATGGCCGCCTTGCGGTCGCCGCCCACCACCATGTCCCCGCGCTGGCGTAGGTCGTCCACGAAGCGCCCGTAGCCCACCGGCATGTCCAGGATGGCCTCGTCCCCGTCGCAGACCCGGTCGAGGTAACCGCTGATGATCCGCGCCTCGATGCCGTGGATGATGCGCTGGTCCAGGCCCTTGTAGCGGCGCTCGCGGTAGGTGCGGACGTGGTCGGACGCGCCCTGCGTCCCGTTCGGTTCGGTGCCCATGGGGTCCCCCTTGTTTTGGGGCCGAAGTGTAGCACGGGAAACCGTTTTTACAGCAGGGTCTTCCGTGCGGGGGCGTGGCCTCAGGCCGGATCCGGGGCGGGCTTCCCGGCGTCGGCCGCCATCTTCGGCCCCAGCCCGGAGGCCCGCTCCAGGGGCTGGGTCACGGCCCGGCGCAGGGTGGCCTCGTCGGCCCGCAGGGTGAGGCCCCGCTTGGCCCGGGAGATGCCCGTATAGAGCAGCTCCCGGCTGTTGAGGGCGGAGGCGGATTCTGGGAGCAGCAGCTCCGCGCGCTCCAGCTCGGAGCCCTGGCTCTTGTGGACGGTGAGGGCGAAGGCCGGCTCGAAGTTGGGCAGGCGGCCGGGTGCGAGGGCGCGGTGGCCGCCGTCCGGGGTCTCGAAGACCACCCGCAGCCCGCCCTCCCGGCGGATCGCGATGCCCACGTCGCCGTTGAACAGCCCCAGCCGGTAGTCGTTGTGGGTGACGAGAACGGGGCGCCCCGGGTACCAATCGCCGTGGGCGGGGATGCGGCCCTGCCGCCGCAGGGCCGTCTCCAAGCGCCGGTTGAGGGCCTCGGTGCCCCAGGGGCCGTGGCGCATGGCGTCGAGTACCCCGAAGGCCCGGTAGGCGCGGAAGGCCGCCTCGGAATCGCCAGCGGCGGCCGCCTCGATCAAGCCGGCGAAGCCCGCCGCCAGCTCGCGGATCAGGGCCTCCCCCTCCGCGGCCTCCTGGGGCAGGGGCCGCCGCTCCACCCCCGCCTGGGCGGGATCGTCGAGGACGGCCAGGACGCGGTCCGCGTCCCCCGCCTTCACCGCCCGCACCAGGGGCCCCAAGCCGCCGTCGTCGCCGAAGCGGTGGGGGCGGCGCAGGGCCACCACGGTGTCGGCCAGGGGGCCGGGGCGCTCGGCGGCGGGCGGCTCGGCCCCGGTCAGGGACGCCAGCGCCCGGGCGAATTCCGGGGTGAAGGCGGGCTCGGCGGCGGCCACCTCGCCGAGCACCGCGCCCGCCTCCACCGGGGCCAGCTGGTCCCGGTCGCCGAGGATGACGAGCCGGGCGCCGTGGGGGACGGCGTCCAGCAGCTTGGCGAACAGGGCAACGTCCACCATGGAGGCCTCGTCCACCACCACCACGTCGAAGGGCAGAGGGTTGTCGCGGTGGTGGCGGAACTGGGTGGAGCCCATGCGCGAGCCCAGCAGCCGGTGCAGGGTGCGGGCCTCCTCCGGGATGCACGCCTTGAGGTCGTCGCCCAGGGCCAGCTCGGCCTTGGCGTGGCGGATGGCCTCTTGCATGCGGGCGGCGGCCTTGCCGGTGGGGGCGGCCAGGGCGATGCGCAGGCTTTCAGCCTCCGGCTGCTCCAGCAGGGCGGCCAGCAGGCGGGCGACGGTGGTGGTCTTGCCGGTGCCGGGGCCGCCGGTGATCAGGGTCAGCGGGCGCAGCGCCGCCACCGCCGCGGCCACCCGCTGCCAGTCCGGCCCCTCCGCCGGCGGATCCGGGAACAGCCGCTCCAGGGCGGCGCGCAGGGCGTCGGCGTCCACCGGTCGGGCGGGGGCGGCCGCCCGGCCGCGCAGGTCGGCGGCGATGCGGGCCTCGTAGTCCCAGTAGCGCTGCAGGTAGAGGCGGTCGCCCTCCAGGATCAGGGGCCGGAAGTCCCCGGGGCCGCCCACCAGCGCCGAGGCGGCCAGGGCCGCCCGCCAGTGGTCCCGGTCCGGTGCCGTCGCCAGGGGCTCCTCCCCCTCGGGCAGGGGACGGCCGGCGCGGGCGGCCAGGTCCAGGCAGGTGTCGCCCTGCTGCGGGGCGTGGCTGGCCAGGCAGGTACCCAGCAGCACGGGCCAGTCCGCCGCGGGATCGTGCTCGGCCAGCAGGCGGGCCAGCTCCACGTCCACGGCGTCCAGGGCGCCCCGGCCGCGCAGCGCCTCCAGCGTCTCCCACATGCTCACGTCTCCCCCCGGAACAGGGCGTCCAGCGCCTCGATGAGCCCGCGCTCGGGTCGGTCGAAGTACACCCCGGCGCCCGGGCCGCGCCGCGAGTCCATGCCGCGCAGGAACAGGTAGTAGGCGCCGCCGAGGTGGCGGTCGTAGTCGTAGCCGGGCAGGTGGCGGCCCAGGAAGCGGTGCAGGGCCACCGTGTAGAGCAGGTACTGCAGGGCGTAGCCGTGCTGGTGCACCGCCTCCGCCAGGGCCTCCGGGGTGTAGGCCGCCGGGGTGGGGCCCAGGCGGTTGGACTTGTAGTCGGCCAGGTAGTAGCGGCCGTCCACCTCGAAGGTGAGGTCGATGAAGCCGCGCAGGTAGCCCTCCAGGGGGCGGAAGGCCAGGGCGGCGCCCTGTTCGGGCCCGGCGGCGCCGGGGCGGTAGCCGTGGTCGCTCAGCACCCGGTTGAGGCCCTCCGGCTCCAGCCGGGCCAGGGGGTAGTAGAACTCCAGCTCGTCCCGGCGCTTCTCCGGGGCCACGTCGGCCAGGCTGATCTCGCCCAGGGGCCCGCCCAGGGGCGTGGCGGTGGCCGCCTCCGCCATGGCCGTTACCGTCCCCGTCCACCGCTGCGCATCAAAGCCGAAGCCGCGCAGGGCCCCCTCCACCTCCGGTGCCCAGTCCTCCGGGCCGGCGGTGAAGTCCACCGCCTCCATCACGGCGTGCAGGCAGCTGCCGGCGCGGGGGCCGCGCGGGAAGGCGGCGATTCCCTCCTCCGCCGCCCCGGGCGCCTCCGGCGCGGCGGGGGCCGCCTCGCCCAGGTCGAAGGCCGGGCGCTCCTCCTCCGTGCCGCGGATCAGGCCGCTGAAGCTGGTGACGAAGCGGTCCGGGGGCAGGACCCGGTTGAAGGGTCGGTGGGCCAGGCTCGCGACGGCCGCCGCCGCTTCGGCGGCGTCGGGCTCCGGCGGCTCGGGGTCGGGGTCCTCCACGTCGAAAGCCCGCGGGGCGGCGCCGGTGAGGGCGCGCAGGTCGTTGCGCAGGTCCTCCTCGCCACGGGCCTTGAGGGCCTCCTTGAAGGCTTCGGGGTCGTGGACACCCCGGACCCGGTCGGCGGAGAGGTGGAGCAGGTAGCCCAGGGCGGAGCGCTCCAGCTGGTTGATGCGGCCGGTGACGGCGTAGAGCCGGTGGGCGGCGCGGGTGACGGCCACATAGAGCAGGCGCAGGCTCTCCGCCAGGCTCTCCTCGCGGAAGCGGGCCTCCGCCTCCTCCCGGTCCGCCGAGCCCAGGTCCAGGGTCAGGCGGTTGCCGTCGCCGGGGTCGTGGAATTCCAGGAGGTCGCCGTCGGCCTTCCGGATGGGCAGGTCCCACAGGAAGGGGCAGAAGACCACCGGGTATTCCAGGCCCTTGCTCTTGTGGATGGTGACCAGCTGCACCAGGTTCTCGTCGCTTTCCAGGCGGAGCTGCTCCTCGCCGCCCGCCTGGCCCTCGGCCTGGCGGCGGCCGGCCAGCCACGACAGCAGCCCCTCGGGGCCGAGGCGGGCCTCCACGCTCTGGCGCTGCAGGAGCTCGCCGAGGTGGAGGAGGTTGGTAAGGCGGCGCTCGCCCTGCGGCAGCTCCAGCATCCGGGCGCGGATCCCGTAGTGCGCCAGCCACTGGCGGAACATGGGGATAAAGCCCTCGCGGCGCCACCGGTCGTGGAGGCCCTGGAAGCCGTCCAGGACCCGGTCCCAGGCCGCCTCGTCGCCGGCCAGGGCATGCAGCGCCTCGCCGGTGTAGCCGTGGAAGGGCGAGGCCAGGGCGCCGCGGGCCAGGGGCTCGTTCTGCGGGTCGGCCACGGCCAGCAGCACCCGCTCCAGGGCCTCCGCCTCCGCGGTGTGGAAGACGCTGGTCTGGGAGTGCTCCACGCTGGCGATGCCGAGGGCCCCCAGGGCCGCGCGCACCTGCTGGGCGTGGCGGTGGGTGCGCACCAGGACGGCGATGTCGCCCCCGCCGAGGGGGCGCCAGCCGCCGTCGGGGGTGCGCAGGCCCGCCTCGTTCCGCCGGCCGGCGGCCAGCAGGCGGGCGATCTCGGCGGCGGTGGCCGCCACCGCTTCCTCGGCGGCCGCCCCCTTGCTTTTGGGCTTCTCTTTCACCTCCCCCTTGCGGTTGGTTTCCGTGGCGCCCTCCAGAAACCACCAGCGGAAGGGCTCGGCGCCGAAGCTTTCTGGCAGCACCAGCGCGTCGTGGGCCTTGGGGGCGGCCTCCACCGGCTGGTAGGGGATGGCCTCGAACCAGAAGGGCGGGTGCGCGGGGCGGAACAGGGCGTTGAAGGCGTCCACCAGTGCCGGGGTGGAGCGCCAGTTGCGCGGCAGGCTGTAGGCGCCGCCGCGGGGATCGGCCTCCACGTCGGTCTTGGCCTCCAGGTAGGCGAAGACGTCGGCGCCGCGGAAGGCGTAGATGGCCTGCTTGGGGTCGCCCACCAGGAACAGGGGGCCTCCGGTCCCCGCGTAGACGCGGCGGAGGATGCGGTACTGGGTGGGGTCGGTGTCCTGGAACTCGTCGATGAGGGCCACCGGATGGCGCCGGCGCAAAGCCTCCGCCAGCCCGTCGCCGCCGGGGCCGGCCAGGGCGCGGTCCAGGTTGAGCAGCAGGTCGTCGAAGGACTGGACCCGGCGGTCGGCCTTGCGGCGGGGCAGCTCCTCCCAGGCGTACTCCAGGGCGCGCCGGAGGAATTCCCGACGCCGGAAGTCCAGGCATCCGGCTAGCGCCTCGCTGGCCTCCAGGAGCTCGTCGAAGGCGCCGAAGAAGGGGTGCGCCGGGGTCTCGTGGCCCTTCTTGGTCCCCTTCTCCAGGGCGGTCGCGCCGAGCTTTTGCGGCTCCTTGACCCCGCCGGGCGGCGGGTCCTCGGTGGCCAGGACCTCCTGCAGGCCGTCCAGCCAGCCTTCCACCTTGTCCCGGGAGTACTGGTTGGCGTTCAGGCCCGGCAGGGCCTCCAGGAGGCGGTCGCGGATGGATTCCGCCCCCTCGTTCCAGAGCCGCCGGGCCTCGGCGTAGGCCCTGCGGTAGCGGTCCGGGGCGGCGTCGCAGCCCTCCACCGTGTCCGGGGGCCGCACCGCGAGGTCGGGCTTGCCCAGGTAGGGCCGGAGCCGGGAGGCCAGGTCCTCGGGGGACAGGCCGTTGTCCCGGAGGTGGGCCACGAAGTCGGCGTCGGCGCCGTGGGTCTCGCGACGCCAGAAGTCGCTGCAGACCTCCTGGAGGAGGGGCTCCTGGTCGGGGAGCAGCTGCACGTCGAAGGGCCGGCCGCTCTCGAAGGCGTGGTCCGCCAGGGCGCGCTGGCAGAAGCCGTGGATGGTGTGGATGGCGGCCTGGTCGAAGGACTGCACCGCCCGCTGCAGGAGCAGGTCCGCGCGGCGGAGGTCGCCCAGGCGCTCCAGCAGCGCGCCCAGGAAGTGGTCGTCGCTGGACCCCGCCGCCACCGCGGCCCGGGCGCTCTCCAGGCGGTCCCGGATGCGCTCCCGCAGCTCCTCGGTGGCCGCCTCGGTGAAGGTTACCACCAGGATCTCGCTCACCCGGCGCTCCGCCTCCACCACAAGCCGCAGGTAGAGCCCGGCGATGGTGAAGGTCTTGCCCGTGCCGGCGCTTGCCTCGATGAGGTTGTGGCCTTGGAGGTCGGCCCACAGGGGGTCCGGGGTGCGGGTGTCCGCGGCGCTCATTGGGCCAGCCCCTCCGCGATGGGGCCGAAGAGGGCCTCCGCCAGCTCCTCGAAGGCCTCGGCGTGGTCGGTGAGGGGGCTTTCGCGCTGGAAGGCCAGCGCGAAGTAGGGGTCGTCCCGCTCGCCGGCGGCGCCGTTGTAGTCATTGGGGGTCCAGCGGTCCCGCGCGGCGCGGAAGGCCCGGTCCGCGTCGCCGGTGCGGGCCAGGGCGCGGGCGTGGGCGAAGGCGGCGCGGGGCGGGAAAGGCAGGGGGGACCGCAGCCCCTCCCAGTAGCGCGCCCCCAGCCAGGTCAGGGTCTCCCGGGCGGCCTCCGGCTCCGGGGCCTCCAGGTGCAGGCGCGCCTCCAGGGTCACCACCCGGGTGACGCCCTGGACCCCCTCGGGGGCGAGGGCGCCGAGCAGGAGGCGGCGGATGGCGGTGTCGAGGGCGAAGCCCTCGTTCAGCCGCCCGCAGCGCTCGGCCAGCAGGCCCTCGGCGCGGAGGCCGGGCAGCCAGCCCACGAGCCGCACCGGGCCGGCCGGGAGGTCCACCGGCACGGGGTCGAGGACCGGGGAGTCCGGCTCCTCCGCCAGCCGGTGGAGGAAGCCCTCCACCCGCTTGCGCTCCGCCGCGAAGGCGATCTCCCCGGCGGTGCCGTGGGGCAGCAGGCCCTCCGCCTGGAGGAGGGGGTAGGCCTGTTCCGCGTCTCCCTCCCCGCGCTGGACTTCCAGGATGCGCTGGCGCACCTGGTGGGCCTCCAGGCCGGACAGGGCGAAGGGCTCCTGCTCCTCCAGCTCCTCCTCGCCCGCCTCCAGCTGCACGCCCAGGCGCTGGCGCAGCAGGTAGCGGGCCGGATGGCGGAAGAAGCGGACGAGGTCGCCCACCTCCACGGTGCGCCAGTCCTCGTCGGGCTCCGGCAGGGGGCCGCCCAGGAAGGACGGCGGCTCCGCCGGGGGCCGTCCCCGCTGGGCCAGGACCCCCTCGGCGGCCCGGCGCAGGCCGGGGGAGTAGCTGAACAGCCCGGAGGCCTCGCCTTCCCGGAAGTAGCGGGGGCTGAAGGCCTGGAGGGGATGGCGGGTGACCAGGGCTTCGGAGGCGCGCCCGCCGCCGTCGGGGGGCGCGAAGGTGGCGTCCACCGTGTCCAGCAGCTCGCTCACCAGCACCGAGGGCGGGCGCGGCGAGTCCTCGCGGATGTCGCTGCCCACGTAGCTGATGTGGAGGTGGCGGCGGGCGGCGAGCAGGGCCTCCAGAAAGAGGTAGCGGTCGTCCTCGCGCCGGGAGCGGTCGCCGGGGCGGTAATCCTCGCCCATCAGATCGAAGGAGGCGGGCCGCTGGATCCGGGGGAAGGCGCCGTCGTTCATGCCGATCATGGCCACCACCTTGAAGGGGATGGCGCGCATGGGAACCATGGCGCAGAAGGTGACCCCGTGGCCGAGGAAGCCGGCCCCTTCCACGTTCATCTGCAGGTGGGCCTCCAGCTCCTCCAGTACGATCTCGCGGGGCACGGGGGCGTCGGCCGCCGCCTCCACGGCGCAGGTCTCCATGCGGGCGAGGGCGCGGTGGAGGGCTTCCATGTCCTCCTCCTGCTCCGGCTCCGGAGTGGCCAGGAAGCGGGCCAGGAAGTCCCGCAGCAGGGCGGCCCACTCGGCGGGAGCGTGGGAGCGGGTGAGGGGCTCGCGCCAGCGGAACAGGTCGCGGACGAAGCCCTGGAAGCGGCCCAGGGTGCGCGCCCAGGCGCCCTCCGCCTCGGGATAGGGCAGCACGCCCTCGTAGAGGGTGTGGCCGTCCCCGGGCAGGGCGTAGCCGAGGAGCTGGCGGTCGAGGCCCGCCTTCCAGGTGTGGGCGGCGGTGGCGGGCAGGTCCTGGGCGGCGCGGAACTCGGCGTCGATGCCCCAGCGGATGCCCGTCTCGCGCACCCAGGTGCGGATGCGGTCGCGCTCCCCCTCGGAGAGCTCCAGAGCGGCCCGGACGGGGCCCAGCTCCAGCAGGTCGAGGACCTCATTGACGCCGAAGCGGCCGTCGGGCAGCTCCAGGAGGCGGAAGGCGGCCTCCACCATCGGCGAGCGGGCGCGCAGGCCCCGGTCGGCGATGCGGTAGGGGATGCGCGGGCCGTCCTCGGCGTGGCCGAGAACGGCCTCGATGAAGGGGGTGTAGGCGTCGATGTCCGGGGTCATCACCACCACGTCGCCGGGCCGCAAGTCCGGGTGGGCCTCGAACAGGGCCAGGAGCTGGTCGTGGAGGACCTCCACCTCGCGCAGGGGGCTGTGGCAGGCGTGGACGGCAAGATCGGCGGCCGGCGAGTCCGGGGCCGGGGCGGGCAGGGGCGGGTGCTCCGCGCCCGGGCCCCGCTCGCGCAGGTTGAGGACGTCGGACTGCAGGGCGCCGAGCACCGTGTCGGTGCCGGGGTCGGCGAAGGCCTCGGCGCCCGGAGCCGCGCCGTGCTCTTGCACCAGGCCCTGGAACTCCGCCCACTGCCGCCCCAGGGAGGCCACCAGCCGGTTGCCGGTGTCCAGGTAGGGGGCATCGGCGGCGCCGGCGAGGGTCCGGCTGGCGATGGCCGCGGGGCTCAGGAGGTCGGCGGCGTACTCCCGGCTCGGCGCCAGCTGGTAGAGGTCCACGGCCACGTGTTGGGCGAGGCGGCCCAGGATGTCGAGGAGAGCCGGCGGCAGCCCCGGGATGCCGAACAGGGCCACGCGCTCGGGGAGGGCGGCGCGGGTCTCCGGGGGCAGCTCCGTGCCCTCCCGGGGCAGGCCCTCCTGCACCGCCGCCAGCAGGCGGGCGCGGTGCCGGGCCCCGGAGGCGTCCTCCGCCACCAGGGTCCGCCAGAGCCGCGCCTGCCAGTGGTCCTCTTCCCCCGCCTCCCAGGCCAGGATCCAGTCGGGGCGGTAGACCAGGTACTGGTCGAAGACGTCGGCGATCCGTCCGGCCAGCTGGTAGCGGGGCAGGGCCCCCTCCTGGCGGAGGTAGCCCTCCAGCTCGGGGGCGGCGGGTGCCTCGCCCAGGAGGCGGAACAGGCGCCAGGTGAGGACCTCGGTCTGGAAGGCCTCCCCCGGCCGGGTGCGCTCGTCGGGCAGGACCGCGCGCACCAGCTCCCAGACCAGGCTGGCGGGGAAGGGAAAGCGGAGGTTGGCCGCCACGCCGTTGCGGTCCGCCAGCCGCATGGACAGCCAGCGCGCCATGCCGTTGCTGTGCACAGCGACCACGGCGGGGCGCAGCAGGTCGGCCCGGTCCGCGCGGAGGTGGTCGGCGAGCAGGTCGGCGAGGTGCTCGAGGCGGTTGCCGGTGTGCAGGGTCAGCAAGGGGGCGGGGCTCTCCCGAGAGGAGGTGGGGGCGAGGCGCGGAGGTGCGGCCGCCGGTCCCGGGCTATGGCTCCCCGGCGGTGGAGGCGCCGTCCCGCGCCGCCTGCACCGCGGCGTCCAGGAGCCACTGCGGCGGCCAGTCCATGAACTCCACGCCCACCTTGGGGGTGTCGTCAGGGGACTCCGAGAGATGGGCGCCCTTGGCGAGGACCTCCATTTGCGGCTCACTGGCCTCGATGAACACCACCGTGGCAATCGCCTCCACCAGACCGGGGTCGGCCCCCTCCGGCGGCCGGGGGGGCTCCAGCCGCAGGCCCATGCCCTCCCCGGAGATGTCCACGGGGCGGCCCCGGGCCAGCACCCCACCGTCGTGATCCTTCAGGAGCACCTCCACGTCCAGGTGCTCGGGCACGGGGAACCGGTCTTCCTTGCGGTGGGGCTGGGGCAGGGGCATGGGGTTCTACCTAACAGTATCAGGGAACATGCTTATAAGGTGGCGCAAGAGGGGGCCTTGTTGCAAGCGTGGACGGTGGGCGGGGAACGGGCGGCCAATTCTTGGGGAAATTCCCTCGAAAAATAGGTGTTTTCCCCATTTGTCCGGATTTCCATGGGCCCTATGCTGGGTAGAAGAGCCCGCATGCTCTTCTCTCCCTTCGGGCAATGGGCTTGCCGGGTGCTTCTGGTGCTTGCTCCGGCATGGGTGCGCCGGCCGGCCTTCGGGTCGGCCGGCGTTTTTTTTGGCCGTGAAGCCCGGGAGGCGGGCCCGAGCGGGCCGGGGTTCCGGGCTTTGTTTAGGGAAAACCCTTATTCCCCTTATAGGTACTGGGGGGTACGGTTAGGCGCTATCGGGTCCGGCTTCCCGGCATTCCGTTTTACCGGAAGCCGGTTCCCCATTTTTTCATTTTTTTATCGGAGCAGCACCGGCTATGGGCGAAAACCGTTCCTCCCTCTCCTCCCGTCTCCTGTCCCGCTATTCCTTCGATCCGGGCGAGAACCCGTCGCCGGCGGAGGTGGAGTCCCGCCTCAAGCAACAGGCGGTAGTGGCGGAGCTGGGGGAGATGGGCCTGCGGGGGGCCTCCCTGGAGATCCTGTTCGACGAGGCGGTGGCGGTGCTCGCCGAGGTCCTGGATGTGGAGCTCACCAAGGTGCTGAAGCTCCTGCCGGGGGAGGGGGCGCTCCTGGTCTCCGGGGTCGGTTGGCGGGAGGGCCTGGTGGGCGAGGCCGTCGTCCCCACCGGGCGGGGCTCCCAGGCCGGCTATACCCTGCTCTACGAAGAGCCGGTGATCGCGGCGGACCTACGCACCGAGGAGCGCTTCACCGGGCCGGATCTGCTCCACGAGCATGGCGTGATCAGCGGCATGAGCGTGGTCATCCAGGGGCACGACGGCCCCTACGGCGTGCTCGGCGTCCACAGCCGCCGGGAGCGGCAATTCACCCAGTACGACGTAAACTTCGTGAAGGGGGTGGCCAACGTGCTTGGCGCCACCATTCAGCGCGCGGCCACGGAGGCCGCCCTGCGCCGCAGCGAGGCCACCTTCCGCGAGATCTTCTACCACGCGGGGGTGGGTATCGCCGTCCTGGATCTGCAGGGAAACATCCTGGAGGCCAACCCGGCGTATGCGGAGATCACGGGCTACTCCCAGGAGGAGCTCAACGGCGGCGCACTTTCCGTCCGGGAGCTGATCCATCCGGAGGACTGGCCGAGCGCGGAGGTTGCCATGGCCCGTCTCCGGGACGGGGAGGTCCATGATTGCTCCGTGGAGAAGCGCCTGCGCCGCAAGGACGGCGGCAACGCCTGGATCCAGGCCACGGTCACCCTGCGGCCGGGGGATACGGGACACCCCCGCCAGTTCATCGCCCTGTTGGAGGACATCACCAAGCGCCGGCAGGCGGAGGAGACCCTCGCGGAGGCCAGCCGGCGCAAGGACGAGTTCCTGTCCATGCTGGCGCACGAGCTGCGCAACCCCCTCACACCCATCGCCACCATGGGCGAGGTCCTGGCCTCCCAGCGGGAGCCCCTGGACCCCGAGCGGCTGCGCCGGATGGCCGCCACCATCCAGCGCCAGAGCGCCCATCTGACCCGGATCGTGGACGACCTGCTGGACCTCAACCGCATCAAAACCGGGCGCATCGACCTGCGGAAGGAGATCGTCGACCTCCGGGTCGTCGCGGATCAGGCGGCCGAATCGGTGGCCGAGGCGGCCCGGGAGAACGGGCAGTCCCTGGAACTGGACCTGCCCGAAGGGCCCCTCGCCACCGAGGGGGACCCCGTCCGTCTCGCCCAGATTCTCACCAATCTCCTGGACAATGCCGTGAAGTACTCCGACCCCGGCGGAGCGGTGCGCCTGACGGGCTTCCGGGACAACGGGCAGGTGGTGATCCGGGTGCGGGATACCGGGCAGGGCATCCCTCCAGAGCGGCTGCCGCGCCTGTTCGACGACTTCGATCGGGGCGGGCTGCGGAGCTCGGGTCCCAAGGGGCTGGGCCTCGGCCTGGCCGTGGTCCGCCGGCTGGTGGAGCTGCACGGCGGGCGCGTGGAGGCCTGGAGTCCGGGGCCGGGGCAGGGCAGCGAGTTCACGGTGCACCTCCCCGTCGCGGAGCTGGAAACGACCGAACAGCCCGGCGAGGCCGAGCCCGTTTCCCGGGAGGGGGTCCATGAGGTGCTGATGGTGGAGGACGATCCCGACGTGGCCCAGTCCCTCTCCTTCCTCCTGGAGGACCTGGGCTACCACGCCCGGCATGCCGGAACGGGCGAGCAGGCCGTCGAGCTGGTGCGCGGCACCGCCCCGGAGCTGGTTCTCATCGACATCGGCCTTCCCGACCAGTCGGGGTTCGAGGTGGCCCGCAAGCTGCGGGGGCGGCTGCGGGACACCCCCCTGGTGGCGCTCTCGGGCCACGCCCCAAACGAGTTCTCGGAGGAATCCACGGACCTCTTCGACGAGTACCTCCTCAAGCCCCCCACGGTGGGGGTGCTGCGCAAGGCCCTGGAGCAGGCCGACCATGCCGGGGCCTGACCATGGGGGACCGCCCCATTCCGGGAAGCGGGGAGCCTGCGCTAGGTTGAACGGTACGTACGCTTCTCAAGGCAGGGGGGCAGGATGAGCCAGCGGGACCTCGCCCGGATCCCGGAATGCATCATGCGGCATATCGAGCAGCTTGGTGAGGGCCGGCACGGCGTGGGCCAGAACTGCGGCAATACCACGGACGAGGCCGCGCAGAGCACGAGCCCGCCTCTCATATGCGGCGAGATCCGCCTTACCGAGGAGGAGGCGGGGGAGATCCGGCGCTTTTTCGAAAAATATCGCGATGCCGCCGTGGAGAAGCCCCGGGATGGGGTTCGGGGGCGCATGATCGTGGCGCCCCGGCGGTACGAGCGGCTGGGAGAGAGCTTCTACCTGGAGTTCGAAGCCTTGGCCTTCCTATAGGTCCCGTCCCGGTTCCGGGAAGGGACATTACCCCAGGGTGTGTCCAGCGGTGGGGCCGCTGTGGGCGCGCAGGGCGTCCTCGCCCGGGGGGCTGAGCCGGATGCCGTTGCCGCTCGGCTCCACCAGTTTGCCCTCCAGGAGGAAGCCCAGCGCGTCGGCAACCTCCTGCTTTGTCCAGGATCCGCCCAGGGATTCCTGGATATCGGCGACGGACCAACCGTCCGCCAGCTTCTGCAGAATCCGGGTCTGCAAGGTGGTTAAACCCACTTTCGCCCCCCCCTTGAAGGCCTGCCAGATTCCAGCATCCCCACCCCTTTCCTTGTCTACGGGAATAGTTTGTACAGGCATGTCCCGATGGAAGTGAGGGCTTACCCTAAGGGTTTTTGGCGAGGTTGGGAAGGGGGGAGCCCAAATTTTGGGGGGTCCGGAATCGATCCCCGCGCCGACGGTCTCACGGGGAAGGACTCGGGCCCTTCGTGCCGGGCATCCGGGCTCGGCGGGTTCCGGTCACCGCTGCGGATCGTGGGGGGCAGACATGCCGGATCGCAAGGGGAAGGAGGTCCATGTCTTTCTGGACCAGACCCTGCCCGAGCCGGGCTGGGTGGGAAAGGCCTACCACCGGAAGGCGGACGGGGGGCTGGATCCCTTGCCGCCTCTGGAAGGGGTCCTGCTCTCTTCGGGGGATTCCGAGGAGGCCCGGGAACGGGCGACGGAGCGATTCGGGGTGGCGCCGGAGCGGGTGGAGGTCATTCAGCCTTGTTAGCGCACGGCCGTTGCGACCGGAGTCGTTGCAAATCCCGCCCGTCTTGCTCACCCTCTACCCATCCCCCAATCGGGGTCCGGTTGAGGGAGGGGCATGGTGCCCCAGACCAACCGTTTGGTGCGATACGTTGGATAAAGTCGCACTTACGCGGTACCTTTCCTCGGAGCTCCCAGGATCGGGGTCCGGATGATCGGGAAAATGCGGAATGCAGTCATGGGGAATAGGCCTGGGCCCCCTGGGGGGGACCTTCGCGGAGGCGATTCGGAGGACCTGGCCGGCTGGTCCCGGGAGGACCTGATCGCGCGGCTGCGCCGCCTGGAGGAATGCCTGGAGGCCGATACCGCCCCGGAAGACTCCCGGCGCATGCTCTACGAGCTGCAGGTCCATCAGATGGAGCTGGAGCGCCAGAACCGCGAGATGGCGGAGCTGCGCGCCCAGCTCGAGGCCTCCCGAGATCGCTACGTGGCCCTCTACGAGACCGCCCCGGTGGCCTATCTTACCCTGAGCCGGGAAGGGATGATCCGGAACGTGAACCTTGCCGGCAGCCGGTTGCTGCAAGGGGGCCCCGGGGGGTTGATCGGGGAGCCCCTGTCCGCCTTCCTGGGCGCGGAGGACGCCGCAAGGCTGGAGGATTACCTGCACGACCTGCTGCGGACCGGAAGCCCGGCCTCCCTCGAGGTGGGGCTCCCTGGTGGCGAGGACGGGGACCGAACCCTCCTGCTGGAGGGGTCCCGGGCCGTCTCCCCCCGCGACGACGAGCCGGTGGTGCGTCTGGTGCTCACCGACGTAACCGAGACCAGGGAGGCCGAGGCCCTGCAGCGGCGGGTGAACCGGGCCCTCTACGCCCTGAGCCGGGTTCAGGAGGCCACTCGGGAGGCGGAGAGCCCCGGGGACCTGATGGAGCGGGTCTGCCGGTTCCTGAACGAGGAAGCGGGATACGCCCTGGCCTTCGTGGGCGAGCCGGTGGAGGACGCGGAGGGCACGGCCCGGGTGGTCGGGGCCAGCGGCGCCACCGACTACCTGGAGGAGGTCATCGGCGAAATCCGCTGGAAGGAGGGCCCGCAGGGCAGGGGGCCCTTCGGCCGGGCGGTGCAGACCGGCCAGCCCGTCATCAGCAATTCCGTGGAGATGGATCCCTCTTTCGGACCCTGGCGGGAGCGGGCCCTGGCCTATGGCCTGAACGCGGTGGTGGGTCTTCCCCTGGTGGAGGGGGGCCGGACCCTGGGGGTGCTCGGCCTGTACGCGGAGGAGGCGAACTCCTTCGACGCCGAGGAGATGCAGTGGCTCGGTCAGGTGGCCGACGAGCTGGCCACCGCCTGGTGCGCCCTGCTCCACCGCGAGCACCGCCGCCGGGCGGAGGAGGAGCGGGACCGCTTGGTGGAGGTCCTGGAGGCCACCCCCGACTTCGTGGGCATGGCCAGCGCCGACGGGCGGGTCACCTTCTGGAACCCGGGCGCCTACAAGCTGTTGGGCTACGACCCGGAGACCTACCAGCCGGAGCACCACCCGCTCCGGGAGCACCACCCGCCCTGGGCCTATGAGCACCTGCGTCGGGAGGCCTTCCCCGCCGCTCGGGAGCACGGGCTGTGGCGGGGGGAATCGGCCTTCCTGAGTCGGGACGGCCGGGAGATCCCCGTCAACCAGGTGATCCTGGCCCACTACGACGCCGAGGGCCGGGTCCAGTACTGGTCCACCATCGCCCACGACCTCACCACCTTCAAGCAGCAGCGCGCGGAGCTGGAGCGCAGCCGGCGCCTCATGGCCATCGGCGAGCTGGGCTCGGTGGTGGCCCACCAGCTCAACCAGCCTCTGACGGCCGCGCTCACCTACGCCGAGGGCACCCTGCACCGGTTCGACAACCTCCAGGGGGTGCCCGTGGCCCTGCGGGAGGGCCTGGAGCAGGTCCTGGTCCAGGTGCGCAAGGCCGGCGGCATCGTCCGCGACCTGCACAATTTCCTGCGCGGTGGCTCCCCCCATTTCCAGACCCTGGACCTCAACGGCTTGGTCCGCCAGCTGGGCCCCCGCCTGACCACGGGGCGCGAGAGCCGGACACCGCGGATCCGCCAGGACCTGGCACCGGACCTGCCGGCCGTATCCGCGGATTCCACCCTCATCCAGGAATGCCTGCAGAACCTGGTGAACAACGCGGTGGAGGCCATGGAAGGGGAGGACGAGCCGGTGGTGGAGATCGTCACCGACTTCCGCCAGGACGGCCTGGTGGAGGTCCAGGTGCGGGACTCGGGGGTGGGGCTCCCCGAGGCCCTGCGGGAGAACCTGGATCGCCCCCTGTACACCACCAAGCCCGAGGGGTTGGGCCTCGGAGTGGCCATCTGCCGCTCGGTGATCGAGGCCCACGGCGGCAACCTGTGGGCCACCTCCAACGACCCCGAGCCGGGGACCACCTTCCACTTCACCCTGCGCTCGGCGGGCGTCGAGCCCGAAACGGCCCACTGAGCGGAGTCGTTCGCTTCCAAGGGGGTCCCTGCCGTAGGGGCGGGACCGCCTAGCGCTCCAGGCGCTTGTGCTTGCCTTTGGCCTGTTCCGCCTCGCCCTTGCCCTGCTGGGCCCGCATGGCCTCGTACTCACTGTAGCTGCCCTCGGTGAAGATCACCTGGCCGTCCTCCTCGAAGGCCATGGTGTGCGTGGCCACGCGGTCGAGGAACCAGCGGTCGTGGGAGACCACCACGGCGCTGCCGGGGAAGTCGAGCAGGGCCTGCTCCAGGGCGCGCAGGGTCTCCACGTCCAGGTCGTTGGTGGGCTCGTCGAGCAGCAGCAGGTTGCCGCCGCGCTTGAGCAGCTTGGCGAGGTGGACGCGGTTGCGCTCGCCGCCGGAGAGGTCGCGGACCTTCTTCTGCTGGTCGGCGCCGGTGAAGTTGAAGCGGCTCACGTAGGCGCGGGAGTTCACCTCCCAGTTGCCCACCTGCAGGTGGTCGGCGCCGCCGGAGATCTCCTCCCAGACGGTGTTCTCGCCGTCCAGGGCGTCCCGCGACTGGTCGACGTAGGCCAGTTCCACCGTCTCGCCCAGGGTGATGGAGCCGCCGTCGGGCTCCTCCTCGCCGGTGATCATGCGCAGCAGGGTGGTCTTGCCGGCGCCGTTGGGGCCGATGACGCCGACGATCGCCCCGCTCGGCACCACGAAGGACAGGCCCTGGTAGAGCTCGCGGTCGCGGAAGGTCTTGGTGAGGTTCTCCGCCTCGATGACCTTGTCGCCCAGCCGGGGCCCCGGCGGGATGTAGATCTCGTTGGTCTGGGCGCGCTGCTGATACTCGGGGCTGGAGAGCTCGTCGAGGCGCTTGAGGCGGGCCTTGCTCTTGGACTGCCGGCCCTTGGGGTTGGAGCGCGCCCAGTCCAGCTCCTCCTTCATGGCCTTCTGGCGGGCGCTCTCCTCCTTTTCCTCCTGCTCCAGGCGCTTCTCCTTGTACTCCAGCCAGTCGGAGTAGTTGCCCTGGAAGGGGTAGCCGTGGCCCCGGTCCAGCTCCAGGATCCAGCCGGCGACGTTGTCGAGGAAGTAGCGGTCGTGGGTAACGGCCACCACGGTGCCCGGGAACTCGCCCAGGTAGCGCTCCAGCCACTCCACCGACTCGGCGTCCAGGTGGTTGGTGGGCTCGTCGAGGATCAGCATGTCCGGGTTGGACAGCAGCACCCGGCACAGGGCCACGCGCCGGCGCTCGCCGCCGGAGAGGCTGGAGACGTCGGCGTCCCAGGGCGGCAGGTTGAGGGCGTCGGCGGCGATCTCCAGCTTGCGGTCCAGCTCCCAGGCCCCCGCGGCGTCGATCTTCTGCTGCAGCTCGCCCTGCTCCTCGATGAGGGCGTTGAAATCGGCGTCGGGGTCGGCGAAGGCGGCGGTGACCTCGTTGTAGCGGTCCAGCAGGGCCTTGGTCTCGGCCACCCCCTCCTCCACGTTGCCCTTGACGTCCTTGGACTCGTCGAGCTGGGGCTCCTGAGGCAGGTAGCCGATGTTCAGGCCGGGCTGGGGCCGGGCCTCGCCGTCGAACTCGGTGTCCACGCCCGCCATGATGCGCAGCAGGCTGGACTTGCCGGCGCCGTTGTAGCCCAGCACGCCGATCTTGGCGCCGTGGAAGAAGCTGAGGTTGATGTCCTCGAGGATGGTCTTCTTGGGCGGCACGACCTTGGTCAGGCCGCTCATGGTGAACACGTATTGCGCCATGACAACCTTCTCGGTGCGGTTGGGTGGCGGGGTGGACCGCGGTGTATGGGGGCGGCCCGGCCGCGGGGCCGGACCGAAGGGGAAGGCGGCCGCCGATGGGGCCGCTCCCGCAAGGCGGTAGGATAACACGCGGCTTCGGGTTGGGAGGCCCCGGGGGCCTGCGAAAGGTGGCGGTCCGTCCCATTCCGGGAGGCGCCGGTGGAAGGGCCCTCGGCCCTGGCCGGGGTCAATGGGTCCTCCTGGCGCGGCCACTGGCCGCCCCCGCAGGGGGCAGCCCCGTTTTTTCCGGCTGGCCGGGCCGAGTCGCCTGGCGGGTTTCGGCAATACGGGCGGGGATGCCGCTAGGGCCCGGCAGGGGACCGCCTCGCTGGCGGCCCCTTCGGCAAAGGCCGCCGGAGGGTCAGCGCTCCCGGGAGCGCCGCACGTAGCCGTAGGCCTGGTCCAGCTCGTCCGGACGCTCGGCCCAGGCGATCCATTTCCCCAGGTCCGGGGTGGCCTTGCGGAACTCCACGGGGACGCGGATCTCGTTGTACTCCGGATGCTCCCCCAGCGGCTTGGCGAACAGGGCCAGCTCCCGGGTTTCGGGGGCGAGGGCGTTCTCGGCCAGGTTCAGATAGCCGAATACCTCCTGCGGGTTCTGGCGGTTGCGGACTTCCATGCGCATGGACATCGCTCGCTCCTGTGCAGGGTCCCCAGAACCACGGTAGCCCTCCCGCCCCGTCCCGGGAAGCCCCGACGAGGGGGTATGCGGGCCGCCTGGAGGGCCGGGCAGGCTCACTGCCCCGCGGCCACCTCCTCGAGGATCCGGTCGTACTCGGGGGCCATCTGCCCCCAATCGTAGGAGGCGGCGAGGGCCGCCAGCTCGGCGGTCTTGGAGCGGCCCGCGCGGAGCAGCTCCCGCAGGCGCCCGGTCAGCTCCTCCTCGTCGCCGTACAGGCAGTGGGGGTGCCAGGAGCGGGGCAGCAGGCCGGGATAGGCCTGCCGCCGGGGGAGCAGGGGGAAGGCCCCGCAATAGACCGCCTCCATCACGCTGATGCCGAAGAAGTCGTGGTAGGAGGTGACCGGCAGGATGTCCGCGGCCCACAGCCAGCGGGCGTAGTCGGCGGCGTCCTCGGCGTAGCCGAAATGCACGATGCGGTCCCCCAGCGTCTTCCGGCCCTCGGCGAACGCCGGGGGCGGGCGCCGGGGCGCCCGGCCCAGCACCGCCACCCGGAACTCCAGGCCCTCGGCGGCCAGCGCGCGCAGCACCCGGAAGAACCCTTCCGGGTTCTTGTCGTGCTCCCAGCGGTGGTTCCAGAGCAGCAGGGGCGGGCTGGACCGCACCGGCTCCTGCGGTCGGTGGCGGTCCAGGGCGCGCAGCTCCAGCCCCAGGGGCAGGACCGTGCTCTTGGCCGCCACCTCGTTCACCTTCTCCGCCTCCCCGTGGTCCCGGATGGCCCCCAGCATCTCCCGCGCTCCCTCGAGGAAGCTGTCGCGGTTGAAGGCGGAGTTGAACAGCACCCGGTCGGCGGCGAGGGCCGAGGCGAAATTGATGAAGGCGTAGTGGTGGTCGCGGCCGCTTTCCCGGTCCGGATCGCGGGGGGAGCGGGGGTAGGCGAACTGGTTCTCGTGGAAGTAGAGGGCCGCCGGAATGTCCGCGGTGCGGTCGCGGGTGAGGGCGAGGAAGGTGGTGAGGTCCAGCATGTCCGTGGCCAGGATCCGGTCGGGCCGGCGATCCAGGGCACGGAAGCGCTCGGCCAGGGTGATGGCGCCGCCGTGCATGCGCCACTTCCAGCTGCGTCCCGGCAGGGAGAGGATGTCCACCGTGTGCCGGGAATGGCGCCGGAGGCCTTCGCCCCAGGCGGCGTGCGACCCGCCGAGATAGGGCTCCGCGAGCAGAATGTGCAAGGAAGATGCTCCCCCGGGGTTGACCGCGGTGTCCGGTGGCACGAATTTTCCCTGTAGAGGGAGGAGATCGCAAAGTGCGCTCGGGGAACGAACAGGAGGAAGCCATGCGCATGCCTTTTGCCCGCCGTACGCCCGGAGCCGCCGGCGGGGCGGCCCTGCTTGGCCTGCTGCTGACGGGCTGCGCCGCCATGAACGGTGCGGGGTGGTCCATTGGCGACGGCGAGCCGGCCTACGTGGTGAATCAGAACGACGCCAAACTGGCGGTGGTGGACCCGGCCGGCGGGGAGGTAGTCGATAAGGTGGATGTGGGGGACAACCCTACCTATAACGCCGTGACTCCCGACGGGGACTTTGTCCTGGTAACCGCCACCGGGGAGGAGCGGCTCTACGTGGTGGATACCGGCAAAGGGGAGGTGGTCGAGCGCCTGGAGCTCGGCGACACCCCCAAGGGGGTGGGCGTGACCCCCGATGGCGAGTTCGTTTACGCCGTGAACGAGGGCCCGGATTCCAACAGCGTGGACGTGTTCGAGGTGGGCTCCTGGGAGCATGTGAAGGAGATCGGAGTGGGCGAGGCGCCGCATAACGTGGCCTTCGAGCCAGAAAGTGAGATGGCCTATGTCACCAACGCCGAATCCAACACGGTGAGCCGCATCCGCTACACCAACCACACCTATCTGGACGAGATTGCGCTCGCCGGGGACGGCCAGCCCCATAATCTGGTGGTAAGCCCGGACGGGGAGTTCCTGCTGGTTACCCTGAACGAGACCGAGCAGATGGCGGTGGTGGAGCTGGAGAGCGGCCAGGACATCGTGCATGTGGACCTTTCCAAGGAGCATCACGGCATCGACATGAGCCCGGATGGCCGTTGGGTGTATGTCACGGGCATCGGAAGCTCGGTGGTCAATGTGATCGACCTGGGTCGCTTCGCCCGTGTCGATCAGGTGGAGGTGGGCCAGGGGCCCCATGGTGTGCGGTTCAGCGCGGATGGGGACCACGCCTTCGTTTCCGTGCAGGGAACGGACCAAGTGGTTGTTATGGAAACCGACGGGCACGACATCGTGCGGCGGATCGAGGACACCGGCGGCCCCTTCTGGGTAGGCGTGTCGGGACGGTGATCCCGGTTCGAGCAGGCGTACGGGCCCCCGTCCGGGGGCTTTTTTTGGGTGGGCCGTGGCGCCCCTTGGGCCGGCGCCACCTGGTGTAGGCAACGGGCAACAGCGATTTCGTAGTGCTCCCTCAGGGCTTCCGCAGGTCCCGGAGCCGGGGCGACCCCTACGCTCGTTCCCTGGGGGCGACGTTCCAGGGTGGGAACGGCCGGAGAACCGCTCGTTTCCCGTTGGGAAACGGGCACCTATGGGTTTGGCCCGGAGATTGCTGGGAAGGGGTACGAGTCACCCAAAAAGAGCGGAAATGCCATGCCGAAAGCCGTGTCGGAATTGCCCAATATGCTGGACCCGACCATCTTCCGCCTGCTGGTGGTGGCGGCCTTCAGCAATTTCTTCCTGGCGGTGGCCGTTGCCATGGGTGGCCTCGCGATCGTGGAAATGGCTGGAACCCTGCTGCGCTTGGTGGGAGACCTGGTGTTGTCGGGAGGTCCTTCCCAGGGCCTGGGCTTCGAGAAAGGGGAGAGCGGGGAGAATTTCATCGCCGCCCTTATCAAGGGACTGAATCTGGCCATCATCGCCCTGGCGGCCCTGGAGCTGGCCATGGGGATTTATAAGGAATACGGCGGCAAGGAGGAGGGGGGCAATCTCTATCGCATCGTTCGTCGGACCATCACCCGGTTCGTGAGCCTGGCCTCCATCGCCCTGGTCCTGGAGGCCCTCCTCTTGGTGATCAAGTACAGCCACCTGGACCTGGCGGCCAACCTCACCTATCCGGTAGCGATCCTGGGCGGCACCAGCGCCCTGCTCCTGGGGCTCGGCGGCTTCCTCGCCATGACCCGGTCGGACGAGGTTTCCGCCGGGCAGGGCGGGGCGGGGGAGCCGCAGGCCGCCCGGGGTTCCACCCCGCGGCGAATGCCCGAGCCGGTCGGTGCTCGGGCGGGTGGTGCGGCCCGGGGACTGCGGGTCCGCGGGCACGGGATTCCGGGTCGATGGCCTGGTAGGAGCAAAGACCGTCCAGGCCCTGAACGGGGGTAGGGATCGCCGAAAGGAGCGGGCCCGGGCGGTTTCTGCCATGTTGGGAGGGGACGCTGGGCCGGGGGCTGCGTCATGCATGAGATGGCCTTGTGCGAGTACGTGCTGCAGGTTCTGGAAGAAGAGGCGGGGCGCCAGGGCTACGCCCGGGTCGAGCGGGTTCGGCTGGAGGTGGGGGCCCTGTCCTGCGTGGAGAAGGAGGCCCTGCGCTTCAGCTTCGAGGCCGTGGCGCGCGGTTCGCTGGCCGAAGGGGCCCTGCTGGAGCTTCGGGACGCCCCGGGGCAGGGCTGGTGCGGGATGTGCGAGGAAACCGTGACGGTAAGTTCCCTGGCCGATCCCTGCCCCCGCTGCGGGGGCTTCGAGCTGACGCTGACCCGGGGCCTGGGCCTGCGGATCAAGGACCTCGACGTGGTGTGACCGCCGCCCGAGCCAGGAGGGTGCCATGTGTAACGTTTGCGGCTGCGGAGAAGGCGCCGCGCCGGCTCCCGACGCGGAGGAGGCCGGCAGTGCCGGAGCCCGGGAGCGGGATGGCCTGGACCACCAGGCCTCCCCGGCGCGTGCCCACGCGCCGGGGATGGACCCCGCGCGCATGGTGCGGGTCGAGCGGGACGTGCTGGCCGCCAACGACCGCCACGCCGTCGCCAACCGCGCTCGGCTGGAGGGGCAGGGCGTCCTCGCCCTCAACCTGGTCTCCGGGCCCGGTGCGGGCAAGACCACCTTGCTTGCCCGCACGGTGGCGGATCTGGCGGGGCGCCTGGACGTCGCCGTGGTGGGGGGCGATCAGCAGACCGACAACGACGCCGAGCGGGTGCGGGCCGCCGGGGCCCGGGCTCTGCAGGTGAACACCGGCAAGGGCTGCCACCTGGACGCCCACATGGTGGAGCACGCCCTGGCGTCCCTGGCCCCCGCGGAGCACGGCCTGGTCTTCATCGAGAACGTGGGCAACCTGGTCTGCCCGGCGGCCTTTGACCTGGGCGAGGAGGCCAGGGTGGTGATCCTCTCGGTCACCGAGGGCGAGGACAAGCCGGCCAAGTACCCCGACATGTTCCATGGCGCCGACCTGCTGGTGCTGAACAAGGTGGACCTGCTGCCCCACCTGGACTTCGACGTGGCGCGCTGTTTGGAGCATGCCCACCGGGTGAATCCGGACCTGGAGGTGGTACAGGTCTCCGCCACCACCGGGGAGGGCCTGGAGGCCTGGCACGCCTGGCTGGCCGCCCGGCGCACGGGCCTGCAGGACCGCCTCGGGGCCGCTCCTCCCGAGCCGGCGGCGGGGGACTGAGGCCGTGGAACGACCCGCCACGGCTACGGTGGGTGGCGAGCGCATCCGCGTGCGGGGGCTGGTGCAGGGGGTGGGCTTCCGGCCCACCGCGTGGCGACTGGCGCGGGAGGAAGGGCTGACGGGGGAGGTGGGCAACGACGGGGCCGGCCTGTGGATCCGGATCTGGGGGCCGGAGGCCGTTCGGGCCCGCTTCCGAGAGCGCCTGCCCGGGGAGGCCCCGCCCCTGGCCCGCATCGAGGCCATGGAGGTCGAGCCCCTGGGGCCCGGGCCCGCTCCGGCGCGTTTCAGCATCGCATCCAGCGGCGGCGGGACGGCCCGCACGGGGGTGGCTCCGGATGCCCCCGTGTGCCCCGCCTGCCTGGCGGAGCTGCTGGACCCCTGGGACCGCCGCTATCGCTATCCCTTCCTCAACTGCACCCATTGCGGGCCCCGCTACACCATCACCAACGCCATCCCCTACGATCGGCCCAGCACCACCCTGGCGGGCTTCCCGCTGTGCGGGGACTGCCGCCGGGAATACGCGGACCCCGGCGACCGGCGCTTCCACGCCCAGCCCATCGCCTGTCCGGCCTGCGGCCCGGCCCTGGCCCTGCGCGACCCCGACGGCCGCCCCGAGGCGGGGGATCCGGTGGCCGGGGCCCTGGCCCATATCCGCGCGGGACGGACCGTGGCGGTGAAGGGCGTGGGCGGCTACCACCTGACCTGCGACGCCCGCGACCCCGGGGCTGTGGCCCGCCTGCGCGCGCGCAAGGAACGGGGCGGCAAGCCCCTGGCGGTGATGGCGGCCAATCCCGCCTCCCTGGCGCGCTGGGCCCGGCTCGGTCCGGCGGAGCGGGACCTCCTGAAAGCCCCCGCGCGCCCCATTGCGCTCCTGCCCAAGCGGGGCCGGGCCGAGGTGGAGCTGCCCGGCATCGCCCCGGGCCTGGCCGAGGTGGGTGCCATGCTGCCCTACGCCCCCCTCCACTACCTGCTGTTCCACGAGGCCGCCGGGCGGCCGGCGGGCACCGACTGGCTGGAGGGGCCCCAGGGGCTGCTGCTGGTGATGACCAGCGCCAATCCCGGGGGCGAGCCCCTGGCCACGGAACCGGACGAGGCCCATCGGCGGCTGGCCGGCATCGCCGACGCCTTCCTGGACCACGACCGGCCCATCGCCGTGGCCTGCGACGATTCCGTGGTGCGGCTCCGGAGCGACGGCCGGCCGCTCCTGCTCCGCCGGGGGCGCGGCCATGCCCCCCGGGCCGTGCGCCTGCCCCGCAAGGGGCCGGCGGTTCTCGCCACCGGTGCCTGGCTGAAGGACACCGTCTGCCTGACCCGGGGCGACGAGGCCCGCCTTTCCCAGCACATCGGCGACCTGGCCAACGCCGCCGCCGTCCGGGCCATGGAAGGGGCCGCCGCCCACCTGGAGGCCCTCCTGGAGACGTCCCCGGCGGCGGTGGCCTGCGATCTGCACCCGGATTTTCCAAGCTCCCACGTGGCCCACCGGCTGGCCGAAGAACGCGGCATCCCCGTGGTTCCCGTCCAGCACCACCACGCCCACATCGCCGCGGTGGCCGCCGAGCACCGCCTGGAGGGCCCCGTCCTGGGCCTGGCCCTGGATGGCGTCGGGCTGGGCGAGGACGGCGCCGCCTGGGGCGGGGAGATGCTGCTGGTGGACGGCGCCCGCTTTGAGCGGCTTGGGCATCTGACCCCGCTGCCCCTCCCGGGCGGCGACCGCGCCGCCCGGGAGCCCTGGCGGATGGCGGCCGCGGCTTTGCACCTCCTGGGGCGTGGCGCGGAGATCGAGACCCGCTTCGGCCACCGGGAGGGGGCCGGGGTCTTGGCCCGCATGCTGGAGCGCGGGGCGGCCGGCCCCTGGACCACCAGCGCCGGGCGCTGGTTCGACGCCGCCGCCGGGCTCCTGGGCGTGCGCGAGGTCTGCGGCTACGAGGCGCAGGCGGCCATGGCGCTGGAGGGAATCGCTCGCGCCCGGCCCCAGCCCGCGGGAGAGCCGGGCGGATTCCGCGTGGCCGGTCCGGAGCTGGACCCGACCCCCCTGCTGGAGGCCCTCCTGGAGGAGCCGGATCCGGCCCGTTTCCACGCCGGCCTGGCGGCGGGGCTCGCCGAGTGGGCCCGCTGGGCCGCGGCCGCCCACGGCTTGACGCGCGTGGCGCTGGGCGGGGGATGCTGGGCCAATACCCTGCTGGCGGGCATGGTGCGCCGGCGCTTGGAGGCCTCCGGCCTGACCGTCCTCGAGGCCGAGGCGGTGCCGCCCGGTGACGGGGGACTGAGCCTGGGGCAGGCCTGGGTGGCCGTGCAGAGCCTTGAGGAGAATTGAGATGTGCCTGGCCGTGCCCGGAAAGGTGGTGGAGCAGGAGGGGGATGAGATCGCCCGGGTGGACTTCGGCGGGGTCCGCAAGAGCGTGAGCCTGGCCCTGGTGGAGGACGTGGCGGTCGGGGACTACGTGCTGGTGCACGTGGGCTTCGCCCTGCAGCGCATCGACCCGGAGGAGGCCGAGCGCACCCTGGCGCTGTTGGCCGAGCTGGACCGGCTTCCGGACGAGTGAACGCAAAGCGTCCCGGGAATACAGGGAATGCGGCAATCCGGATCGGGAATGCCAAGGCCGTGTGGGAGCGGCTATCAGCCGCGACCGGTCCTCCGAAGGCCCTTGGGTCGCGGCCATTGGCCGCTCCCACATGGGGTCTAGCCGAAAATACGAGGTCCTGGGCGGTTTGGCGAAGGCCCTGTTCACCGGGAGGCAGCTTGGGCCATGAAATACGTCGACGAGCTCCGCGACGGGGCCACGGCCCGACGGCTGGCCGCCGCCATCGCCGCCGAGGCGGATCCGGACCGCGACTACCGGTTCATGGAGTTCTGCGGCGGCCACACCCACGCCGTGTTCCGCTACGGCGTCCCCGACCTGCTGCCGCCCAACGTGCGTCTGATCCACGGTCCCGGCTGCCCGGTGTGCGTCCTGCCCGTGGGGCGGGTGGACGCCGCCATCGAGCTGGCCCGCCGGCCGGGGGTCACCCTGTGCGCCTACGGGGACCTGCTGCGGGTGCCGGGCTCGCATCGCTCCAGCCTGCTGCGGGCCAGGGCGGAGGGGGCCGACGTGCGCATGGTCTACTCCCCCGCCGACAGCCTGCGGATCGCCCGGGAGCACCCCGACCGCGAGGTGATCTTCTTCGCCATCGGCTTCGAGACCACCACGCCGCCCACCGCCGTGGTGGTGCGGCGGGCCGGGGCCGAGGGCCTCGCCAACTTCAGCGTGGTAGCCAACCATGTCCTCACCCCTCCGGCCATGGCCCACCTCCTGGGACCCTCGGAAGAGCCCGGCCCCGCGCCACCGCCCCTCGACGGCTTCATCGGCCCCGCCCACGTCTCCACCATCATCGGCACCGCCCCCTATGAGCCCTTCGCTCGCGAGCACGGCCGGCCGGTGGTGGTGGCCGGCTTCGAGCCCCTCGACGTCATGCAGGCCATCCGCATGCTGATCCGCCAGGTGAACGCGGGTCGCGCCGAGGTGGAGAACGAGTACACCCGCGCGGTAACCCGCACCGGGAACCGGAAGGCCCAGGGCCTGGTCGCGGAGGTCTTCGCCGTGCGGGAATCCTTCGAGTGGCGCGGGCTGGGCCGGGTGCCCCGCAGCGCCCTGGAGCTGCGGCCGGAGTACG
>NZ_JBKGZG010000021.1:0-38168 GCF_046545655.1 Thiohalorhabdus sp.
GCCCAAGGCCCAGGGCAGCGCCGCCCAGCGCCGCCAGCCGCTGCCCCGCAGGCCGCGCATCTCCAGGCGGTGCAGGGGATACCCCGCGGCGGGAACGGCCCGGGCCTCCACCCCGGAGCCGGTCCCCAGGAAATGTACCTCCACGCCCCGCTGGCTCAGCTCGTCGGCCACCGCCAGGGCGGGGAAGACGTGGCCCCCGGTGCCGCCCGCGGCGATGACCACCCGCACCGGGCCCTGCCCTTTGCGGGCCGCCTCGGGGCGAAGGGTGCCGCGCGGACCCGTCACGCCGCCACCCCCGCTACTCGCCGGGGAGCGGCCCGGCCACGCCCCGTTGCACGACCCGGCCGATGGAGATCGATGGAGGCCAGGATGCCGAGTGCGGCCAGGGTGGCCACCAGGCTGGAGCCCCCGTAGCTCACCAGCGGCAGGGTCAGCCCCTTGGTGGGGAGCAGACCCAGATTGACCCCCATGTGGGCGAGGGCCTGGAAGCCCAGGAGGAAGGTAATGCCCTGGGCCACCAGGCGCTCATAGGCGTCCCCGGCCCGTTCGGCGATGATGAAGCCGCGCCGCACCACCACCCCATAGAGGGCCAGCAGCGTAAGCGTCCCCACCAGACCCAGCTCCTCGCCCACCACGGCGAACATGAAGTCGGTATGCGGCTCGGGGAGGTAGAACAGCTTCTGAATGCCGTCCCCTAGACCCACGCCGCCGTACTCGCCACGCCCGAAGGCGATCAGGGACTGGCGCAGCTGGAACCCCGAATCCAGAGGATCCGTCCAGGGGTCCAGGAAGGCCGCCACCCGCTGGTAGCGGTAGTCGCTCCCGAACACCGCCCAGGCCGCGAAGGGCAGCGCGCTCAGGGCGGCCGCCAGCAGGTGGCGCAGTCGGATCCCCCCGAGAAAGCCCATGACCAGCCCCGTACCCACCACCAGGGCGGCGGCGCCGAAGTCCGGCTCCAGCAGCAGCAGGGCCGCCGCCAGCCCCGCGATCACCAGGATGGGCAGGAGGCCGTGGACGAAGGTGGCCAGCCGCGCCTCCCCCTTGCGCACCAGATAGCTGCCAAGATAGAGGATGAAGGCCACCTTGAACGGCTCCGAGACCTGGACCCGGGCGACTCCCAAGTCCAGCCAACGTGCGGCCCCCGCCACCCGCTCCCCCACGCCGGGAATCAGAACGAGCACCAAGGAGATCAACCCCGCCAGCAGCACGATGGGGGCCACCCGCCGCCACGTCTCCGGCGGCGTGAGAGCGCACCCGGCTCCCACCGACAGGCCCATCAGGATGTAGGCCAGCTGCCGACCCACCACCTGGAAGGAGCTGCCCACCTGTTCCGTGGCCAATGGCGCCGAGGCGGAATAGACCATCACCAGCCCCAGGCCGAGCAGGGCGGCCACCGCCCCGAGCAGGGGAGGGTCGGGAAGGCGCCGCCACTGGCTCTCAGCGGAAGGCATGGCTCTCCCCCAGGGCCGTCACCGCCCGCCGGAAGTCCTCGCCGCGGGCCGCGAAGCCGGAATACTGGTCGAAGCTGGTGCAGCCCGGCGACAGCACCACCGTGTCCCCCGCCGCCGCCACCGTGGCGGCCCGCCGGACGGCCGCGTGCAGGTCGGCGGCCTGGTGAACCGGGGCGGCGCCGTCCACAGCGGCGGCGATCTCCCCGGCGGCCTCCCCGATCAGCACCGCCTCCTGGCAGCGCTCCGCCAGCAGCGGACGCAGGACCGTGAAATCCCCGCCCTTGTTGATGCCGCCGGCGATCCACACCCAGCGCCCCGGCAGCCCCTCCAGGGCGGAGGCCACGGCCCCCACGTTGGTGCCCTTGGAATCGTTCACGTAGCGGACCCCGTCCACCGTGGCCACCAGCTCCATGCGGTGGGGCAGGCCGCGGAACCCCCGCATGGCCCCCGCCAGGGCCTCGGTTTCCAGGCCGGCGGCCCGTCCGGCGGCGAGGGCGGCCAGGGCGTTCTGACGGTTGGGAGCGCCCACCAGGGGCCATTCGGCCTCCGGCAGCACCGGCTCGGGCCCATCGGGGCCGCCCAGGGCCAGCCACGGGCCGTCGGCCCGCTCCACCCGCCCGGCCCCACCGGGGGCCGGCGCCCCGGCGCCGAACCAGCCCCGCCGCACCTGGGCCGGCACCTCCTGCGCCCGCTTCCGCACCTCCGGGTCGTCGGCGTTCAGCACGGCGGTGTCGCCCTCGCCCATGTTGCGAAACAGGCCGAGCTTGGCGTCGAAATAGGCCGCCTCGTCCGGGTACCGATCCAGGTGGTCGGCGCTCAGGTTCAGCAGCACGGCCACCCGCGGCCGGAAGCGGTCCAGGCCCTCGGCCTGGAAGCTGGAGATCTCCAGCACGTAGGCCTCGGGCGCCGGACCGTCCAGGAGGTCCAGGGCCGGGGTTCCCAGATTCCCGCCCACGCGCACCGGGCGGCCCGCGGCCTCGAACATGGCCCCCACCAGGGTGGTCACGGTGCTCTTGCCGTTGGAGCCGGTAATGGCCACCACGGGGGCCTCCGCGTAGCGGCCGAACAGCTCCACGTCCCCGATCACCGGCACCCCCGCCGCCCGGGCCCGCTCCAGGGCCCCCTCGGTCAGGGGCACGCCGGGGCTGGCCACCACCAGGTCCTGGGCCGCCAGGAGGTCGCCATCGAGGCCGCCCAGGGCCAGCCCCCCGGCCAGGGCCTCCTGGAGATCCAGGCCGTCCAGCCCCGCGGGGTTCCGGCGGCTGTCGGTGAGCGCCACCCGGGCGCCCGCCGCCCGCAGGAAGCGCACCACGCTCCGCCCCGTGCTGCCGGCCCCCACCACGGCCACGCGCCGCCCGGCCAGGTCGGCGCGGGCGGCGGCGGGGATCGAGCGGGCTTCGGCGGTCATGACGATCTCGCGCTCCCTAACGGATCTTCAGCGTGGACAAGGCCACCAGGACCAGGATCACCGTGATGATCCAGAACCGCACCACGATGCGCGGCTCCGGCCAGCCCTGCAGCTCGAAGTGGTGGTGCAGCGGCGCCATGCGGAACACCCGCCGGCCGGTGAGCTTGTAGGAGGCCACCTGGATCATCACCGACAGGGTCTCCACCACGAAGATGCCGGCCATGATGACCAGCTCGATCTCCTGGCGGGCCACCACCGCCATGAGGCCCAGCGCGGCGCCCAGGGCCAGGGCCCCAACGTCGCCCATAAACACCTGGGCCGGGTAGGCGTTGAACCACAGGAAGCCCAGCCCGCCGCCGATCAGGGCGCCGCAGATCACGGCCATCTCCCCCGCCCCGTCCACATGGGGGATCTGCAGGTACTCGGCGAACCCCACGTGGCCCGTGACGTAGGCGAAGATCCCCAGGCCGAAAGCGATCATCAGGGCCGGGAAGATGGCCAGTCCGTCCAGGCCGTCGGTGAGGTTCACCGCGTTGGAGGTCCCCACCACCACGAGCACGGTCAGCGGGATGTAGACGATCCCCAGGGGGATCAGGGCGTCCTTGATGAAGGGCAGCGCCAGGGCCGTGTCCACAGGGGCGTCGGCCAGGTTGTACATGTACACGGCGGCCACCGTGGCCACCAGGAGCTGGCCCCACATCTTGTTGCCCGCCCCGATGCCCCGGGGGTCCTGCTTGGCCAGCTTGAGGTAGTCGTCCACCAGGCCGATCGCCCCATAGGCCGCCGTGGCCAGCAGCACCACCCACACATAGCGGTTGCTCAGATCCGCCCACAGCACCGTGGGCACCACCAGGGCCACCAGGATCAGGGTCCCCCCCATGGTGGGCGTCCCCGCCTTGGGCAGGTGGCTCTCCGGACCCTCCTCCCGCACGGTCTGGCCGATGTTGTAGCGGCTCAGCCGGGCGATCATCCACGGCCCGACCAGGAAGGAGAGGATCAGCGCCGTGAGCGTCGCCGCGATGGTGCGGAAGGTGATGAATTGGAACAGGGAGAAGCCGGGCAGGTCTCCCCATTGCTCGAACAGCAGGTGATACAGCACCTAGTCGTCCCCCCCCAGGCGGGCCACCAGCCGCTCCAGCCGCATGGTCCGCGATCCCTTTACCAGCACCCGATCCCCGCTCGCCGCCTCGCTCTCCAGCGCCGCCGCGGCCTCCTCCCAGTCGGCGGCGCTGCGCGCCCCGGCGCCGAAGCCCCGCACCGCCTCCCCGGCCAGGGCACCGACCCCGATGAGCGCATCCACGCCGAGGGCCCGGGCCTGCTCCCCGGCCCGGTGGTGGAGCTCGGCCCCGGAAGGGCCCAGCTCCCCCATGTCCCCCAGGACCAGCCAGGTACGGCCCGGGCCTTCGGCGAGCACCTCCAGGGCCGCCTCCAGGGAGGTGGGGTTGGCGTTGTACGTGTCGTCCAGGACGGTAAGACCCGCCCGCCCCCGGCCCACACGCAACCGTCCTTCCACGGGGGCCACCGTTTCGAGGCCGCGGGCCACATCCGCCGCCGGGATGCCCAGGGCGGCGGCCGCGGCGGCCGCGGCCAGGGCGTTGTGCGCGTTGTGGCGACCCGGCAGGGCCAGGCGGGCCTCCGCCTCGCCACCGGGCAGGCGCAGCCACAGCCGCCCGCCGTCGCCCTCCGGCGCCCATTCGCCCCGCACCTCCGCCGGGGCCTCCATGCCGAAGCGCAGCACCGACCCGGGTGCCGCGCGCGCCCACTGCTCGCCGAAGGGCGAGTCGGCGTTCAGAACCGCCACCCCTTCCCGGCCCAGACCCTCCAGCAGGCGGCCCTTCTCCGCCGCCACCCGCTCCAGGGAGCCCAGACCCTCCAGGTGGGCGGCGGCGGCGTTGGTGATAATTGCCACGTCCGGCGCGATGGCCGCGGCCAGGCGGTCCATCTCGCCGGGCCGGTTGATGCCCGCCTCCACCACCCCGTAGCGGTGCTCCGGCCCCAGGCCGAACAGGGTCAGGGGCACGCCCACCGTGTTGTTCCAGTTTCCCGGCGTCGCGTGGCTCCGGCCTCCGGCGGCGCCCAGCACCGCCGCCAGCATCTCCTTGACCGTGGTCTTGCCGCAGGAGCCCGTCACCGCCACCACCGAGGCCGGCAGGCTGCGCCGCCAACCGGCCGCCAGGTCCAGCAGGCCCTGGGCGGTGTCGGACACCTCCACCCGGGGCAGGCCGGCCGTATCGGCGCCCCGCTCCACCACGGCCGCCGCGGCACTCGCCTCGCGGGCGGCGCCGAGGTGGTCGTGGCCGTCGAAGCGCTCCCCGCGCAGGGCCACGAACAGGGCCCCGGGCCGGAGGCGCCGGGTGTCGGTATCCACCGCCGAGACCACGGCCTCGCCGTGGCGCCGGCCACCGGTCCATTCCGCCACCTCAGCCAGGGTCATCATGGCTCGCAACCTCCCGGGAGCCGGCCAGCCAGCGGCGCACCGCCTCCCGGTCGCTGAAGGGGACACAACGGTCGGCCAGCACCTGCTCCCGCTCGTGGCCCTTGCCAGCGATCACCACCGCATCCTCCGGCCCGGCGGCCCCCAGGGCGTGCTCGATGGCCGCGCCGCGGTCCGGGACGACCACCGGCTCGATGTCCTTCATCCCGGCCCGGATCGCCGCGAGGATCCCCTCGGGGTCCTCACCGCGCGGGTTGTCCGAGGTGAGCACCACGCTATCGCAGAGGCGCGCCGCCACCGCGCCCATGGCCGGCCGCTTCTCCGTGTCGCGCTCCCCGCCGCAGCCGAAGACGCACCACAGGGCGCCCTGGGTGAGCTCGCGGGCCCCCTCCAGGGTGCGCTCCAGGGCGTCGGCGGTATGGGCGTAGTCCACCCAGACCCGGGCCCCGCGGGGCGTCGTGCCGAGGTTTTCCATGCGGCCGGGCACGGGGGGCACGGCCGACAGGCGCCGTCCCACCTCGGCGGGCTCCAGCCCCAGGGCGAGGCCGGCGGCCACCGCCGCGAGCAGGTTGGCCCGGTTCACCCGGCCCACCAGCGCGGAGCGCACTGCCACCTCGCCCCGGGGGGTGGCGGCGCGCAGGCGGATCCCGTCGGGACCGCACTCCGCCTGTTCCATGCGCACGTCCCCCGCCTCCAGGCCGTACCGCCACAGATGGACCCCTGGAGCCACGCCCCCCGCGAAATCGGCAGCGGCGGGGTCCTCCGCGTTGATTACGGCGAAGTCCAGCTCCGGCCGCTCCAGCAAGCGCCGCTTGGCCGCCCCGTAGGTTGCCAGATCCCCGTGGTAGTCCAGGTGCTCCGGCGTCAGATTGGTCCAGACGGCCCCGACCAGAGCCGTCCCGGCGAGCCGTTCCTGGTCGAGGGCGTGGGAGCTGGCCTCCATGGCCACCCCCGTCACCCCCTCGGCACGCAGGCGGCTCAGGCGCGCCTGCAGGGTTACGGCATCCGGGGTGGTCTCCCCCGAAGGGTGCAAGCCGGTGGGCCGCCCCCAGCCGAGGGTGCCGACCACCGCCCCGTCGTCGAACAGGGCCGCCAGCAGCCAGGCCAGAGTGGTCTTGCCGTTGGTCCCCGTCACGCCCACCACCGGAAGCTCCCGCGACGGGTGGCTCGCCAAGCGCGCCGCCGCCTCCCCCAGGAGCCGCCGGGCCTCGGGATGAACCGCCAGCGGCGTCTCCGGCGGCAGATCCACGGCCCGCTCCGCCACCACGCCCATCGCCCCCGCGGCGATGGCCTCGCCAATGTAGTCGTGGCCGTCGGCGGCCGTTCCCCTGAGGGCAAAGAACAGGGTGCCGGGGCGCACCGTGCGGCTATCGGCCGCCACTGCTTCCACCGGGCGCCACCCGGCGCCCTCGCACACCGCCTCGGGCAGGAGTTGTTCCCACCTCATGAAGCAGGCCCCTTCGCTTCGGCCGACTCCCCGTTGCCGCGGGCCTGCCGTAGCGCGGGCGGCGGCCCACCCTCCTCCTCGGTGGGTCGGGGCGGATGCTGCCGCAGGCGCAGCCCTTGGGCGATGATGCGGCGGAAGGCGGGGGCAGCCACCTCCCCGCCGTAGTGCTCTTCCCGGGGCTCATCCACCATCACCACGGCCACCAGGCCGGGGCCGCTGACGGGGGCAAAGCCGGCGAAGGCGGACAGGTACTTTTCCTCCGCGTAGCCGTCCTCGTCCGGCTTCTGCGCGGTTCCGGTCTTGCCCGCCACCCGGTATCCCTCCAGAGCGGCGCGCTTGCCCGTTCCCTCCGGACCAACAACCAGATTCAGCATCTCTGCCATTTCCTCCGCCGTTTCCCGGCTGAGGACCCGCTTGCCCGGAACCATCTCATCGGGACCCACCCGCCGCAGGGTGAGCGGCAGGCGCACCCCACCGTTGGCCAGCACCGCGTAGGCGCGCGCCACCTGGAGGGCGCTTGCGGTCATGCCGTGGCCGAAGCCGGTTGTGGCCCGCTCGAAGCGGTTCCATTGGTAGGGAGCGCGAAGCACCCCGCTGGCCTCCCCCGGGAACCCCGTCCCGGGACGTTCCCCGAAACCGAAGCCCCGCAGGTGGCCCCACAGCTGCTGGCTGTCCTGATCCAGAGCGATCTTGGCGGCGCAGATGTTGCTCGATTTCTGGATCACCTCCTGTACCGAGACCTCGCCCATGGGATGGGCATCGTGGATGGCGTGGCCCCCAACGCGCATCAGTCCGTTCTCGCAGAACACCTCGGTATCCGGTTGTACCTGGCCTTCCTCCAAGGCGGAGGCCACTGTGAACGGCTTGAGGATGGATCCCGGCTCCAAGGCGTCGGTGACGGCCCGGTTGCGGCGCGTCCCGGCCCGGCCCTGCCCACCGCGGCGATTGGGATTGTACGAGGGGACGTTGGCCAGCGCGAGCACCTCCCCGGTTTGAGGGTCCACCACCACCGCCATGCCGGCCTTGGCCTCGTACCGGGCCACCGCCTCCTTGAGGGCCTGGTAGGTCACGTACTGGAGTCGGCTATCCAGGCTGAGGCGCAGGTCGTCCCCCCGGCGAACGGGCTTCTCCACCCGCAGGGTGCGCATATCCCGCCCCAGGGCGTCCCGCTCGACCAACCGTTGGCCGGGGGTGCCACTCAGGGTCTGGTTGTAGGCCAGCTCCACCCCCTCCAGGCCGGTTCCATCCACGCCGGCGAACCCTACCACATGGGCCGCCACCTCACCCGTGGGGTAATAGCGGCGGTATTCCTGCCCCGTGCCTATGCCGTTGATGCCGAGGGCCTGCACTGCTTCGGCCACACTCGGCGGAACCTGCCGCCGCAGATAGACAAAGGGGGTACTCCGCTCCAGCCGCTCGCGCAGCACCCGGAGCTCCAGGCCCAGGGTCCGGGCCAGCCGCTCCAGCTCGTCCCGCCCTGCGCCCATCTCCGGCGGGGCCGCGTACACCGACTTCACGGGCGTGCTCACCGCCAGCGGAGCGCCGTTCCGGTCCAGGATCGCACCGCGGATGGCGGGCACCCGGACCTTGTGGAGCGCCTGCTGGCGTGCCTTATCTTGCAGGTCGGGTGCACGCACCACCTGCACCCGGAACAGCTGGACGGTGATGCCCAGAAATCCCGTCAGAAGCAGGAAATATGCGAACCGTCCCCGCCAGGCGAGCTTCATGGCTGAAAGTCCCAGATCTCCCCGGGATCGGGGGTATGCATGTCGTGCCGCTCGCGCGCCAGCTCCTCCACCCGGCTGCGGGCCCCGAGGGCGGCCCGCTCCAGCTGCAGCCGCCCCCATTCCGTTTCCAGCGCCCGAACCCGGTCGCGGTGCTCCTGGATGGTGAGGTCCAGCCGCCGGGCTTCCTCGCGGACCCAGACCACGGCCACCGCATTCACCAGAACCAGGACCACCAGGACCGCCACCGCCCCTGCCTGCCTCACGCCGCCAACCGCTCCGCCACCCGAGCAATGGCGCTCCGGGCGCGGGGATTCGCGTCCCGCTCCTCGGCCCCGGGACGCAGAGGCTTGCCCACCGGACGCAGACGCGCCACCTTATCGCAACGGCATACCGGGAAGTCGGGTGGACAGACGCACTCCCGGGCCTCCTCGCGGATGAACCGCTTCACCATGCGGTCTTCCAGGGAATGGAAGGCGATCACCACCAGCCTTCCGCCCGGCCGCAGCACCTCCACCGCCGCCTCGAGGAAGGCCGCCAGCTCGCCCAGCTCGTCGTTTACGGCCATCCGCACCGCCTGAAAGGTGCGAGTGGCCTTGTCCTTGCCCGGCTCGCCGCGCCCCGGGACCGCCGCCCGGACCACTTCGGCGAGGTCGCCGGTGGTGGCCAGGGCGTCCCGCTCCCGGGCCGCCAGGATGGCGTGCGCCACCCGCCGGGCGTGGCGCTCCTCGCCGTACTCCCGCAGGACCCGTTCCAGCTCCCCGGGGCTCACCTCCCGCAGCCATTCGGCGGCGCTGCGGCCCGTTCCTGGGTCCATCCGCATGTCCAAAGGGCCTTCCTCGCGGAAGCTGAAGCCCCGGCCGGCGTCGTCCAGCTGCGGCGAGGAAACCCCCAGATCGGCCAGGATCCCGTCCACGCCCCCGGACCAGCCCGCCTCCTTCACCGCCTGGCCAATCCGGGAGAAGGGGTGGCGGAGGATTCGGAAGCGGGGGTCGGATTCGAATGCGGCACGGCCGTGGGCGACGGCCTCCGGGTCCCGATCCAGGGCCAGCAGCGCCCCCGTGTCGCCGAGCCTGTCCAGGATCAGCCGCGCGTGGCCGCCCCGACCGTAGGTGGCGTCCACCAGGCGACGGCCCGGCCCCGGACGGAGGGCGTCCACCGCCGCCTCCGCCAGGACCGGGAGATGCTGTCTCCCTTCCGCCGCCATCACCCCATGCCGCCTCCATACCCGGCCGGACCCGCCTACAGGCCCAGCTCCGCCAGGACCTCCATGGCGCCTTCCATGGAGTCCAGGCACTGCTGTTGCTGCTGGGACCACTGCTCCTGGTCCCAGATCTCGAACTTCTTGATCTGGCCCGCCACCACCACCTCGCGCTGTAGCCCCGCGAAGCTCCGCAGGGTCTGCGGCAGGAGGATGCGCCCCTGGCGGTCCAGCTCGCATTCCACGGCGTTGCCCACCAGGAAGCGCTCCAACTGGCGCACCTCCCGGCGCAGCATGGACATCTCCCCGAGGCGGGACTCGATGCTCTCCCATTCCGGGAAGGGATAGGCGGCCAGACAGCGGTCCGGATCGACCGTCACCACGACCTGTCCGTGGCTGTTTGCCTCCAGCAGCTCTCTATAACGGGACGGAATGGACAAACGCCCCTTCTCGTCCATCGTATGCTCGAAGGCTCCACGGAACATTGTCCCACCCTACCCCACTGCATCCCACTCTGTCCCCCTTTTGCGAACTCTAGTAAGGGCCTACCCCCCCGTCAAGGAAATTCCCTGGCGGCCAGGGACATACGAATCCGCCATCGAAAAAAACAAAAAAGCCCGCCATGGGGCGGGCTTGGGACCTTCCGGTCGTTCCAGCAATGAATAAGAATCGGGGTGGGCCGATAAGCCGGGTTCTGTCCCCGCCGTCCAGAGGGCGGCGGGTGGGAGCCATTCATCTGGGACGGCCGTTGCCGACCGCCTCGAGCAGCCTACCCGGGAGCGGCGCGGGCCACGCCCATGCTCCCCTATTCGGCCTTGCTCCGGGTGGGGTTTACCGTGCCGCCGCCGTTGCCGACGACGCGGTGCGCTCTTACCGCACCCTTTCACCCTTACCCCGCCCCGTGAGGGCGAGGCGGTTTGCTTTCTGTGGCACTTTCCCGGGGTTACCCCCGCCGGGCGTTACCCGGCACCCTGCCCTGTGGAGCCCGGACTTTCCTCCCGCCTTGCGGCGAGCGGCTCCCTGGCCCACCCCGATCGGATTGGTTGGGACGGACGGGCCGTCCTACTTGATGACCTTCAAATGGCCGGTGCGCTTGCCTTCCCGGCCGGTGTCCTTGGAGGTGTCCTCCTCCGCTTGCTCGGTGTCCGCGGAAGTCACCTCGACTTCGTCCTCGCTGTCCGCGTTTTCCTGGACGGGGAACAGCCAGGCCAGCACCGCCGCCTGTTGGTCGGGATCGAACACCTGGACCACCGCCGACCAGGGGACGGCGCAGTTGAAGGGGCGCCCCCCAAAGCGAGTGCTTACCTCCACGCCCCATTCGTTGACCACTGGCACCTGGGTGGCCATGTTCAACGCCAAGGTGCAGCTGTCCCGGTCCAGGTACTCCGCGGGCAGGGCAGAGACCTCCTCGCCCACCGAGGGGACCACGTGGACAAAGCACCGCCCCTGGCGCTCCAGGAGCGCTTCCACCATCAGACGTTTCATCTCGGCGATCTTGTCCGCCATCTCTCCCTCCGGCCGAAGTGCGCCCGCGCGCCCCGCGATGGGGGCGGAGACGCGGCGGGCCTGGATATTGGGCTCGCACCCTCGCTGGAAGTTCCGCGTCCGCCGCGGCAGGGGGCTCAGGCTTGACCATCCCGGGCGCTAAGCGGCTGCTCCGTCTTGGGGCTGCGGTGCATCAGGCTGTGCAGGGCCTGCCGCGGGTCCTCCCCCTCGTACAGGACGCGGTAGACCTCCTCGGTGATGGGCATCTCCACGCCGAGCTCGCGGGCCTTGGCGTGCAGCGCCCGGGCGGCCCGCACCCCTTCGGCCCGGCGCCACAGGGCAACGGGCACGCGCTCCACCGCGGTGCCCCGGCCCAGGGTTTCACCCAGCTGATGGTTGCGGGACAGGGGTCCGGTGCAGGTGAGCACCAGATCCCCCAGCCCCGTGAGGCCGGCGAAGGTCTCCGCCCGGCCGCCCCAGGCCACCCCCAGCCGGCTCATCTCCGCAAGCCCCCGGGTAATGAGGGCCGCGCGGGCGTTGTAGCCGAGGCCCATGCCGTCGGCGATGCCGGCGGCGATGGCGATGACGTTCTTGACCGCACCCCCCAGCTCCACCCCCACCGGGTCGTCGCTGGTGTAGACCCGCACGGGGTCGCAGCGGAACCAGGCGGCCAGAACCTCAGCGCGGTCGAGGTCGGGCTGGGCCACGGTGATGGCGGTGGGCAGGCCCCGCCCCACCTCCTCGGCGAAGCTGGGCCCCGAGAGAACGGCCCAGCCGGCGGCGTGCTCGCCCAGCACCTCCGCCATTACCTCGTGGGCGAGCTTGCCCGAGCCCTCCTCCAGGCCCTTGGTGGCGCAGACCACCCAGGACTCGGGGTCCGCGTGGCCGGCCACCGCCGTCGTCACCTCGCGCAGGACCGCGCTGGGCACCGCCAGCACGAGGCGCCGGCAGCCCGCCACCGACGCCATGTCGGCGGTGACCGTCACCTCGTCGGGGAAGGGGACCCCGGGCAGGTAGTCCGGGTTCTCCCGGGCGTCCTGCATGGCCGCCGCCCGCTCGGGGCTCCGGTCCCAGAGGAGGACCCGGAAGCCGCAGCGGGCTAGGTGGATGGCCAGGGCGGTGCCCCAGGCGCCCGCCCCCAGGACGGCGGCCCGCTCCATGCTCAGTCCCCCCACACCAGGGCGGCGTACACCCAGCCCTTCTCGCCGTCGGCGTGCTGGACGTGCACCCAGTCGTCCCGCTTGCCGAGGTAACGGAGCACCACATGCTGCTCCGCCTGGAAGACGATGTCGCGGCTCGTGTCCGGTCCCTCGCGGACGTTCACCAATTGCTTGGTCACCAGGACCGTGCGGCGGTCGGACAGCAGGCGCTCGGCCACCCAGGCCACGTCCCCCTCGTAGTCCTCCACGCGGGCCCAGCCGTTCCGGGTATCCAGGATGCGTACGGGATACCCGTAGCTGACCACCCACTGCCGCGGATGCTCGGCCCCGGGGCCGGCCCGCAGGTTCGCCTTGCCCGCGTCGATGGACTTGAAGGTCTCGGCGGCCGCGCCGCTTCCCAGGAGCAGGCCGAGGACCGCCAGGACCGCAACGCCACCGGTGCGCCCCTTGGCCACGGTCAGTGCTCCCCGGCTTCCCCCGCCTGCTGCTGACGGGACTGCTCGTAGAGGGCCTGGAAGTTCACCGGGTCCAGGAGGAGCTGCTGGAACCCGCCGTGGGTCACCATGTTGGAGATGGCCTCCCGGACATAGGGGAACAGGATGGTGGGGCAGTTGATTCCCATGAGCTGCTCGAGCTGGTCATCGGGTACTCCGGTTATCCGAAACAGCCCCGCCTGCTGCACCTCGGCGATGAAGACCGTCTTGTCTTCGTGAGTGGAGCGCACGGTCACCGTGAGCACCGACTCCACATGGCCCTTGTCGCTGACCACCCGGCCCTGGGTCCCCAGCTCCACGTTCACCTGGGGCTGACCCTGCCAGGTGAACACCTCCGGCCCGTTCGGGGACTCGAAGGACAGGTCCTTGACGTACACCCGCTCCAAGGCGAATACCGGCTGCTCCCCCGAGGCGCCCTGCTCTTCACTCATACCCGCTCCCGTCGTCCGCGCGTGACCGTTCTCCACCATGCCGGGCCCCAGGGAGGCCCACTACTCCTCCGCGGCGGCCTCCGCCAGCAGGGGATCAAGCCCCCCCTTCTGGTCGAGGGCCTTCAGCTCGTCGAAGCCGCCGATATGCTGACCGTTGATGAAGATCTGCGGCACCGTGCGCCGGCCCCCGGAGCGTTCCAGCATACGGGCGCGCTCCTCGGTATGGACGTCCACCAGGGTCTTCTCCGGCTCCACGCCCTTGGACCGCAGGAGGGCGTCGGCCATGCTGCAGTAGGGGCAGATCCTGGTGGCGTACATCTCGACTCGTGCCATGTTCGTCCTTCCTCGGGGATCACTTCTCAAGCGGCATGCCGGCCTGTTGCCAGGCCATGGTGCCGCCGCTGAGGTTGTAGACGGACGTAAACCCGGCCTTCCGGAGGCGCAGGGCCGCGCTGGCCGACCGGTTCCCGGACCGGCAGGCCATTACCAGGGGGGTTCCGGCCTGCTTGTACCGCTCCAGCTCCGAAAGCCGGTCCTGGAGCTGGCCCAGCGGCACATGCACCGCGTTGGGGATGTGCCCCTGCTGCCATTCCCGGTCCTCGCGGACGTCCACCACCTGGGCGCCCTCCTGATTGACCAGGCGGACCGCCTCGGCCGGATCCACGGAACGGACGCCGGTGAGCCACATGGTGATGGGGCCCTTGAACATGACCCCGGCCAGCACCACCAGGCCGGCCAACAGAAGCCAATTGTCCTGCAGGAATTCTACCATTCATCCCTCCCCAGACGGGCGCGGGCTCACTGATCCCGCCGGGCGGCGGCGCGATATTTGTACAGATCGTCCATGGAGCGGTTCCGGCCACCGATGTAGGTGGGTACCACCGCCTCCACGGGCTGTGGGTCGATCCCGAAGATCTCCGGGAAGGGCCCGTCGCAGACGTTGTCCTCGCCAAGGCTCAGGAGCTGGTCCCGGGTCAGGGGCTTCCCGGGAACCCGCTCCAGGAAGGCGGCCTGCACCCAGGCCAGCCAGTCCGGCATGGACCACACCCGCCGGTTGACGCCCTCCAGTTCGGCGATGAAGCGGATGAGGTCGGCGAAGGCGTACTCGTGGGGCCCGCACAGCTGGTAGGTCTGCCCGTGGGTGCGCGGGTCGCCGAGGGCCTTGGCGTAGGCCTCGGCCACATCCTCCACCCAGACCGGGGCGAAGCGGGTCTCCCCCTTGGGCAGGGGGAACACGAGCGGCGTCCGCCGCACCAGCTTGGCGAAGCGGGTAAAGAAGCTGTCGCCCTCCCCGAAGATGATGCTCGGCTCGAAGATGGTGACGTCCAGGCCCTCGCCGCGGGTGATCTTGGGGCCGTTCAGCCAAGATTCCGGCAGGTCTTCGCTGCGCTCGCCGGCCTCCCGCATGATCCGGGCGCCCAGGCCCTTGGAGCGCTGGTACTGGCTGGGGGCCAGGGGGTCGGCCCCGTTGGCGCTCATGTGCAGCACCCGGCGGATCCCGGCCCGCTTGGCGGCCTTGGCCACCATGCGGGGCAGCTCCACGTGGGTGGCGTGGAAATCGCCGCGCCGCTCCGGGGGATAGTCCCTGCGCCCGGGCCGCTTCTCGGCCAGGATGCCCACGAGGTTGATGACGGCGTCCACGTCCCGGAAGTGCCGGTCCAGGTCGGCCGGGCGCAGGGGATTGCCCGCCACCACCTCCACGCCGGGCATGACCCGCATGTCCTGGTGGCGGGCGATATCGCGGGTGACCACCCGGGCCTCATAGCCGTGTTTGTGGAGACGGTGGACCACGTGGCGGCCCACGAACCCACTGCCGCCCAGCACACAGACCCGCTTGATGCTCATCCGTTTCTCCCCAGGCTTTCTATGCTTAAAACTGTGGTCGGGCCCCGTCCGTCAGCCTGGAGCCCTTCGGGAGGGCATAGGGAAGGCCCCGTCACCCGCGCGGAAACGGGGCCCTTTATCCCTTGCTTGAAGGGAGTTTATTCTCAAATGGGGCCTGCCTCCCGTCAAGGAGGCTCGGCGGGCGCCGCCCTCCGCCCCGCAATCCTACACAGCAGGAGCGGCAACCATGGTGATGGAATCGATCAATCCGGCCACCGGGGAAGTCCTGGAGGTCTTCGAGGAGCTCACGGACCAGCAGCTGGAGACGGCCCTAGAGGCCAGCCGGGAGGGCTTCTTCACCTGGGCCGCCACCACCTTCTCCCAACGGCGCAAGGTGCTGCAAGGCGCCGCCGCCCTGCTTCGCCAGAACACGGAGGAGTACGCCGAGCTCATTACCCGCGAGATGGGCAAGCCCATCAAGGAGGCGCGGGGCGAGGTGGAGAAATGCGCCTGGGTGTGCGATTACTACGCCGAGCAGGGCGAGCGCTTCCTGGCCTCGGAGCCCATCGACACGGACGCCAGCCGCAGCTACGTCCGCTACGCCCCGCTGGGTCCGGTCCTGGCGGTGATGCCCTGGAACTTCCCTTTCTGGCAGGTGTTCCGTGCCGCCGCCCCCACCCTGATCGCGGGCAACGCGGTGCTGCTCAAGCACGCCTCCAACGTTCCCGCCTGCGCAGCCGCCATCGAGGGGATCCTGGCGGAGGCCGGCCTGCCCCGGGGCACCTTCCAGAACCTGGCCATCGGCTCCGGGCGAGTGGAGGCGGTCATCAACGATCCCCGGGTGCGGGCCGTCACCCTCACCGGCAGCGAGACGGCGGGGCGCAAGGTGGCCGCCACCGCCGGGGCGGCCATCAAGAAGACCGTCCTGGAGCTGGGCGGCTCCGACCCCTTCCTGGTGCTAGAGGATGCCGACCTGGACGAGGCCGCGCGGGTGGCGGCCACCGCCCGCAACATCAACAGCGGCCAGAGCTGCATCGCCGCCAAGCGCTTCATCGTCGCCGAGCGGGTGGCCGACGATTTCCTGGACCGCTTCCGGGCGCACCTGGAAAAGCTGGACCTGGGCGATCCCACCGACCCCGAGACGGACATCGGTCCCCAGGCCCGCCACGATCTGCGCGACACCCTGCACCGGCAGGTCCGGGACAGCGTCCAGGCCGGTGCCCACCTGCTGATGGGCGGCGAGATGCCCCCCGGCAAGGGGTACTACTACCCGGTCACCCTCCTCGACGGGGTCGCCGAGGGCATGCCCGTGGCCGACGAGGAGACCTTTGGCCCGGTGGCCCCGGTCTTCCGCGTGGCCACCGAGGAGGCGGCGGTGGCCCTGGCCAATCGCAGCCGCTACGGGCTGGGCGGCGCCGTGTGGTCCGCGGACCGGGAGCGCGCCGAGGCCGTGGGCCAGCGGCTGGAGGTGGGGTGCGTGTTCGTCAACGGCATGGTGAAAAGCGACCCCCGCCTGCCCTTCGGCGGGATCAAGGCCTCCGGCTACGGCCGCGAGCTCGGCCAGCAGGGCATCCGCGAGTTCACCAACGTCCAGAGCGTCTGGATCGGCTGACCCGCCGCGGTTCGCACGGCCCCCGCCTGCCGGTGCCCGACGGAGGGTGCCGCCTTCCCAGAAACCCGACCATTTTGGTAGATTTTACCTCCCACCACCCGCAGCGCAGGAGGCGGCCATGGCCGGCGACGTGCTCACCGAGAACCGCCTCGGGGCCTGCTCCAGCCCCTACCTGCAGCAGCACGCCGATAACCCGGTGGCCTGGCAGCCCTGGGACGGGGCCGCCCTGCGGCTGGCGCGGGACCTGGACCGGCCGATCCTGCTCTCCATCGGCTACTCCGCCTGCCATTGGTGCCACGTCATGGCCCATGAGTCCTTCGAGGACCCCGGGCTGGCGGAGCGCATGAACCGCCTGTTCGTGCCCATCAAGGTGGACCGCGAGGAGCGCCCCGACCTGGATCAGATCTACCAGCTCGCCCACCAGCTCATGAACGGCCGGGGCGGTGGGTGGCCGCTTACCGCCTTCCTGACCCCCGACCAGCGGCCCTTCTTCATCGCCACCTACTTCCCTCCGGAGCCCCGGTACGGCATGCCGGGCTTCGGCGAGGTGCTGGAGAAGGTGGCGGAAGCCTACCGCGACAACGGCGAGGCCGTCGCGCGGAACGGCGAGGCGGTGGTGGAGGGCCTCGACCGGATCGCCCCCGCCGGGGCGGAGCCCCTCGACGGCCAAGTGGTGGACCGGCTCCGCGGCGACCTGGACGGCGACTACGACGCCCGGCACGGCGGCTGGGGCGGGCACCCCAAGTTCCCCCACGCCGGAGAGGTGGCCTTCTGCCTGCGGCGGGAGGCCCTGGACGGCGACGCCCCGGCGGGGGAGATGGCCCGGCACAGCCTGCGGGCCATGGTGGACAGCGGCCTCTACGACCACCTGGGCGGCGGGTTCTTCCGCTACTGCGTGGACGCCGACTGGACCATCCCCCACTTCGAGAAGATGCTCTACGACAACGCCCGGCTCCTCGGCGTGCTGGCCGACGCCCACGCCCGCACCGGGGAACCGCGCTACGCCGAGGCCATCGGCGAGACGGTGGGCTGGCTGGATCGGGAGATGCGCCATCCCGAAGGGGCCTTCTACGCCACCCTGGACGCCGACAGCGAGGGGGTGGAGGGGGGCTACTACCTCTGGGACTACGAGGAGGTATCCGGGCTCCTGGAGGAGGCGGAGCTGGCGGTGGCCACCCGCGTCTACGGTCTGTGCCGGGCCGGCAACTTCGAGGGCAAAAACCACCTGAAGCGGGTCCGCGAGCCGGAGGAGGCGGCCGCGGAGCTTGGGATGGACCCGACCGAAGCCCGCCAGCTCCTGGCCAACGCCCGCGAGCGGCTGTTCACGGCCCGGCAGGACCGGACCTATCCCGGCCGCGACGAAAAGGTCCTCACCGCCTGGAACGGCCTGCTCATTGGCGGGCTCGCCCGCGCCGCCCGGGCCACCGGCGAGGCCCGCTACGCCGACCTGGCCCGCGCCGCCGTGGACTTCCTCCGCGGGCGGCCGTGGGACGGGGATCGCCTGCTCGCCGTGCACAAGGACGGCGTTTCGCACCAGCCGGGCTATCTGGAGGACCACGCCTTCCTGCTGACCGGCCTCCTGGAGCTGCTCCAGGCGAGCTGGCGCGACGACGACCTGGCCTTCGCCCGCGAGCTGGCCGACGCCCTGCTGGAGCGTTTCGAAGACGCCGACGAAGGCGGCTTCTTCATGACGGCCCACGACCACGAGGCCCTGATCCACCGCCCCAAGCCGGGGCTCGACCAGTCCCTGCCCTCCGGCAACGGCGCCGCAGCCCAGGGCCTGCTGGAGCTGGGCCACCTGCTCGGGGAGCCGCGCTACCTGGGCGCCGCGGAGCGGGCCTTGCGCCTATTCATGCCGGAGATGAAGGCCCATCCGGGGGCCTACGTGGCGCTGATCACGGCCCTGGAGGACGCCGTCCAGCCGCCCACCCTGGTGACCATCCGGGGAGACGGCGCGGCCGCCGAATGGCAGCAAGCGGCGCAAGCGGGCCTCCACCCCCGGCGCCGGGTCTACCGCATTCCCGACGACGCCGCGCTGCCGGAGGGCCTGGCGGAGCGCACCAACCGGAACGAAGTTACCGCTTACATCTGCCGCGGCACCGAGTGCTCCGCCCCCATCACGGAGCGCTCGGCCTTCGAGGCGGCCCTGGCGGAGGGGCCGGAGCCTCCCGCCGGCTAACCGCGGAGGCGCAGGGGGCACGGAGACCCAACCAACCGCCCTTCCTTTCCTCCGTTACGCGGTGTCGGTTCGCCGCCGCTGTCGGCCTCTGCGCCCTCCCCCGTCTCTGCGGTACCATTCACCGCCCGACCAGTCACGCATGTCCAACCGAGGAACGACCATGGCCAAGGCCCTGAAGGATTTTGTCACCGAAGCGCGCGGCCGCATCCGGGAGATCGACCCGGACAGCGCCGAGGAGATGCTGGGGGAGCGGGAGGACGTCCTGATCCTCGACGTGCGGGAGCCGGACGAGTTCGCCATGGGCCACATCCCCGGGGCGGTCAACGTCCCCCGCGGCATCCTGGAATCCGCTGCCGACCCCGAGTACAAGAACCCCCACCCCGTGCTTTGCCGGGCCCGGGAGCGTCCCATCCTGCTGTATTGCAAGTCCGGTGGACGAAGCGCCATGGCCACCGCCACCCTCCAGGAGATGGGCTTCGAGGAGGTCTACAACATCGCCGGCGGGGCGGCGGTGTGGATCGGGGACGACTGCACCTGGGAAGGGGAGCTGAAGGAGGACGTCTGACCGGCCGGGTGGGGAACCGGTCTACCGGTCGCCGTCTCCGGCCTCCGCCCCCGGAAGCGCCCCCCGGCGGACGCGGTTCTTCCCTTCGGCCTTCGCCGCGTACAAGGCCCGGTCCGCCGCCGCCAGGAGTCGCTCGCCGAGGGCCTCCTCCGTTCCCTCCAGCCCCGCCAGATCGCCCCCCGCCACGCCGATGCTGACCGTCAGTACGGAGTCGGAGGCCGCCTCGGGCCCGGGCAGGGCGGCCCGCACGAGCCGATCGCGGAACTGCTCCGCCCGGGCCATCGCCGCCTCCGGATCGGCGTGGGCGAACAGGATGGCGAACTCCTCCCCGCCCAGGCGGGCGGCGGTGTCCTCGCGGCGCACGAACCGCCCCAGGGTCTCCCCCATCGCCCGCAGCACCGCGTCCCCCGAGACGTGGCCCAGGCGGTCGTTAACCCGCTTGAAATCGTCCAGGTCCAGGTAGGCGAGGCTGACGGGAAAGCCGTGGCGACGGGCGCCGTTCACCGCGGCCGCCAGCCGCTCCCGAAAGCCGCGGCGATTGGGAAGGCCGGTCAGGTCGTCCCGGACGGCGGCGCGCTCCAGCCGCCGCAGGCGGCGCCCTTCGCTGGTGAGGTCCACCACCGCCAGCAGGTCGCCCTCCAGCCGGGGGAGCGGCGCCCGGGTGCGCGTCACCCGGAACCAGCTGCCGCCCACCTCGCAATAGACGGGGTCCCCGGATGTTCCAGCCGCGCCGCTCAGCAAGGGGCCGACCCAGGGCCCGATGGCGGGGTGGTCCGCCAAGGCCTCCACGGGCCGGCCCAGCCAGCGGTCCGGGGCCAGACCCCACCAGTCCTGCAGGGCCTCGCTTACCCAATGGATGGCCCGCCGGCCGTCCGTGATCAGGCCGCCCGCCCCCAGCCCATCCAGGATGGCCTCCAGGCACGCCTCCGGCGGTCCGGGGTCCCGGCAAGCGGGGCAGTTCCCGCACTTTGCGATGCGCTCCTCTCCTGGCATTGGCTCATTCCCCCGGGGTGGTATCCTGCCCGCTGTCACCATGGGGACAAGGGCCGGAGGGGGGCCCGTTCGTCACCGCCGGCCCGCCGGCATCCCCGCCCCCGTGACGGCTGGGCCACAGTTCCCGCGGCTCCCTGCCGAGCGCCTCGGCGATGATCCGCTCCGCCCGGGGATAGGGCCGCCTCAAGGCGTGCTTCAGGGCATCCGACCGATAGCCGTGGGCGAAGCTCAGCCGCCGCAGCGACCATCCGGCCTTGTGCAGGGCCGCAACGATGTCCGCGGGATCCCAGTCCATGCCGCTCCTATCCGGCAGGCGTTGACGGAAAAAACGGCAGAAACATACCAAAAACGAAACCAAAAACCAACCGGATACGACAGACACCCCCGCGCAATGAGCCCGTCCTCCCCAGATACGCCCAGGAACCCCCCGCCCCTGTACGGATTGGGTGAGCGCATCGCCGCCCTCGCCGACGGAATCGGCGGCAAGCGGCGCCTCGCCGCCCTGGCCGGGATCCGCGAGAGCCAGCTGTTCCGGTACATTCGGGGGGACAACATCCCCTCTCTGGCCACCGCGGCGGCCCTCGCGGATGCGGGAGGCGTCTCCCTCGAATGGCTTGCCTACGGTTCCTCCCCGGGCGGGGGGCATGACTCGGAGGGCCTCCGCGACAGAAGCGGCGGCTATACCGCCGAGCGGGAGTGGATGGCCCCCTTCCGGTTCGACGACGGGCCCGCGCCCCTGCGGTTCCAACGGGCCTGGCTGGAGTCCCTGCGCCTGGACCCCGAATCCCTGCTGCTCACCGAATGCCCCGACGACGCCATGGCGCCCACCCTCCAGCCGCACGACCTCGTCCTGGCCGATGCCCGGTCGTCGCGGGTGGAGGCCGCCGGCCTCTACCTCTTCGAGCAGGAAGGGATCGCCGTTCCCCGCCGCGCCGTCCCCTTGCCGGACGGCGCCCTGCGCCTGGCCTGCGACAACCCCGTCTATCCCGAGCTCACCCTGTCCCGGGAGGAGCGCGCCGGCCTCCGGGTCCTGGGGCGGATTGCCTGGGCCGGCCGCCGCTACTGACCCCCCTTCCTTTAACCGCCCACAAAAAAGCCCGCCCCTGTCGGGGCGGGCCTTGCGGCTCGGAGTCGCCTCGGCCTAGAAGCTGCTGCCGAAGTTCTCCTCCATCCGGGCCTTGAACTCGTCGATGGTGAACGAGTGGTTCTGCGGGCCCTTGGACTCGATTTTGTAGGCCCCCATGGTGGCCGCGATTCGGCCGGTGGTCTCCCAATCGAAGCCATTGGTGAGGCCGAACAGCAGGCCGGCGCGGTAGGCGTCGCCGCAGCCGGTGGGGTCCTCGATGGACTTCGGCTTGGCAGTGGGCACGTGGACCATGCCGTCCTGGGTGTAGATCTCGGAGCCCTCGCCGCCCTTGGTAACGATCAGGGTGGAGACGCGCTTGGATAGGTCCTCGGCGGTATGCCCGGTCTTGTCCTGCACCATCTGCCACTCGTAGTCGTTCACCGCCAGGATCTCCGCCTCGTCCACGCGCTCAAGCAGCTCCTCGCCGGAGAACATGGGCAGGCCCTGACCGGGGTCAAAGATGAACGGGATGCCCGCCTCCTTGAACTGCTGGGAGTGCTCCACCATGGCGTCCTTGCCGTCCGGGCTGACGATGCCCCACTCCACCTTCTCGCTGACGTCCGTGACCTTCTGGCGGTGGGCCTCGCCCATGGCGCCCGGGTGGAAGGCGGTGATCTGGTTGTCGTCCTCGTCGGTGGTGATGAAGGCCTGGGCGGTGAAGTGCTCCGGGATCTCCTTCACGTACTTGCGGGAGATGCCGTGCTTGTCCATCCACTCGGCGTAGGGGCCGAAGTCGGTGCCCACCGCGCCCATGGCGATGGGGTCGCCGCCGAGCAGCTTGAGGTTGTAGGCGATGTTGCCGGCGGTGCCGCCGAACTCGCGGCGCATGCTTGGCACCAGGAAGGCGACGTTCAGGATGTGGACCTTGTCCGGCAGGATGTGGTTCTTGAACTTGTCGTGAAACACCAGGATGTTGTCGAACGCGAAGGATCCGGCGATCAGGGCGCTCATGGGTTACTCCTTCGTGGGGTTTTCGGTATTCGGTCAGCCGGCGGCCTTGCGCTCCCCGTCCCAGGCCAGGTCCAGCTCCTTGGCCGCGCGCACGTCGTCGAGGCGCTTCACGGGGAGGGTGTAGGGGGCGTTCTTGACCACCTCGGGCTCTTCCTCCGCCTCCTTGCGGACCCGGGCAAGCACCTCGGCGAAGTGGTCCAGGGTCTCCTTGGCCTCGGACTCCGTGGGCTCCACCAGGAAGCACTCGGGCACCGACAGCGGGAAGTAGGCCGTGGGGGCGTGGACCCCGTAGTCGAGCATGCGCTTGGCCACATCCATGGCGGCCACGTGGGCCTCGGACTTGGCGAGGTCCTCCAGGGTGAGGATAAACTCGTGCATGGCCCGGCGCTCGGGGTACGCCACCTGGTAGTGGGGCCGCAGCTTCTCCATCAGGTAGTTGGAGTTGAGCACGGCGTGCTCGGCGATGCGCTCCATGCCCTCCCGGCCCACCATGCGGATGTAGGCGTAGGCGCGTAGCAGCACCCCGACGTTGGCGGGGAAGGCGGTCATGCGGCCGATGGTCTGCGGCCGCTGCTGCTCGTACTCCAGGTAGTAGCTGCCGTCCTCGCCCTGGGCCACCAGCGGCACGGGGACGAAGGGCAGCAGGCGCTCGCTGACGCCCACCGGACCCGCACCGGGCCCCCCGCCGCCGTGCGGCGTGGAGAAGGTCTTGTGCAGGTTGAAGTGCATGACGTCGAAGCCCATCTCCCCGGGCCGCACCTTGCCGAGGATGGCGTTGAGGTTGGCGCCGTCGTAGTAGAGCAGGCCGCCGGCCGCGTGCACCTTGTCGGCGATCTCCTTGATGCCCCGCTCGAACAGCCCGAGCGTGGAGGGGTTGGTGATCATCAGCCCGGCGGTGCGCTCGGACAGGGCCCCCTCCAGGCTCTCCAGGTCGATGTCGCCGTCGGGCTTGGTGGCGATCTCCACGGTCTTGAAGCCGCCCATGGAGGCGGTGGCCGGGTTGGTGCCGTGGGCGGAGTCGGGGACGATGATCTCGTCGCGGTCGTGGTTGCCGTGGGCCTCGTGGTAAGCCCGGATCATGGCCACCCCGGCGTACTCGCCCTGGGCACCGGCGGCGGGGGCCAGGGAAACGGCATGCATGCCGCAGATGTCGGCAAGCATCTCCTGCAGGTCGTAGAGCACGGAGAAGATGCCCTGGCTGAAGCGGGCCGGCGTCTCCGGATGGCGGTTCAAGAAGCCCGGCAGCATGGCCGCCTCGTTAGCGCCCCGCGGGTTGTACTTCATGGTGCACGACCCCAGGGGATAGAACTGGGTGTCGATGGAGAAGTTCTGCTGCGACAGCCGGGTGTAGTGGCGGACCACGTCCATCTCGCTGGCCTGCGGCAGGCCGAGCCCGGAGCCGCGGCGCTGGCCCTCCGGCAGATCGTCCAGGGCCACCTCCCCGCGGGGCATCTGCGCCCGGTTGGTCCGCTCCTCGCGGCTATGCTCGAAGATCAGCATGGATGCTTCCTCATCGGGATTCGGGCACCTCGGACAGGCGAGGTGCATTGCGGCGGCAGGGAGGCCGCAGAGGCGCAGAGGGGGCGGCGGAAGGCAAACGCATTCTCGATTGCGCTTCCGGCCGAATTCCCGGCCGTTTTCCTCTGCGTTCTTCGCGTCTCTGCGGTATCCGTTCCGCCTACCTTAGAGCACTTCCTTGAGCGCCTCGGCGAAGGCGTCCAGGTCGGCGTCGGTCTTGGTCTCGGTGGCGCACACCAGCAGGGTGTCGTCCAGACCGTCGTACTCCCGGCCCAGGTCGAAGCCGGCCAGGATGCCGTGGTCCTGCAACGCCTCCACCACCTTGCCGGCCGGCTTGGGCAGGCGCAGGGCCGCCTCATGGAAGAAGGGCCCGTCAAAGCGCCGCTCCACGCCGTCGATGGCGGTGAGGCGGTCCACCAGCTTGCGGGTGTTGGTGTGGCTGACCCCGGCCGCCTGCTTGAGGCCCTCCTCGCCCACCAGGGCCATGTAGATGGTGGCCGCCGTCATGGCCAGGCCCTGGTTGGTGCAGATGTTGGACTTGGCCTTGGCGCGGCGGATGTGCTGCTCGCGGGCCTGCAGGGTCAGGGCGAAGCCCTCCTTGCCGTCGGTGTCCACCGTCCGCGCCACCAACCGCCCGGGCATCTGCCGCACCAGCTTCTTGGTGGTGGCCATCAGGCCCAGGTAGGGCCCGCCGCTGGACATGGGCAGGCCAAGGGGCTGGCCCTCGCCCACGGCGATGTCCGCGCCCCATTCGCCCGGGGGCGTCAGCAGGGCCAGGGACATGGGGTTGACCACCGCGATCACCAGGGCGCCGCGCTCCTTGGCCCAGGAGGCCAGCGCCTCGGCGTCCTCCAGCCGCCCGAAGAAGTTGGGCTGGGGAACCACCAGGGCGGCGTGCTCGTTGGCCTCCCCGGACAGGATGCCGGGATCCACCACGCCGGTGGCCGCGTCATAAGGCACCGTCTCCAGGGTGATGCCCTGCGCCTCGCAGAAGCTGTGCGCCACCCGCCGGTAGGAGGGATGCACGGTCTCGGGCACCAGCACCTTGTGGCTCTTGCCCTTGTGGGCGCGCACCGCCATGAGGATGGCCTCGGCCAGGGCCGTGCCGCCGTCGTAGAGGCTGGCGTTGGCGGCCTCCAGGCCGGTAAGGCCGGCCACCATGGTCTGGAACTCGTAGATGGTCTGCAGGGTGCCCTGGCTGGCCTCCGCCTGATAGGGCGTGTAGGCGGAGTAGTACTCCCCGCGGGTGGCCAGCTCCCAGACGGCCGCGGGGACGTGGTGCTCGTAGGCCCCCGCGCCGACGAAGGTACGCAGCCCCGCCTCGTCCCGGGCGGCGCGCTCGCGCATCAGCCGCATGAGCTCCATCTCGGAGAGCCCCTCGGGCACCTTCTCCAGCGGCTTGGCCCGGATGCTCTCGGGGATCTCCGCGAACAGCTCCTCCATGCCCGCCACCCCGATGGTGTCGAGCATCTCGCGGACATCCGCCTCGGTGTGCGGAATGAAAGGCATGCGCTACTCCTCGGACTCGCACAGCTCCCGGTAGGCCTCGGGCCCCATGAGGGCCTCCACCTCGCTCTGGTCGCTGGGCTTCATGCGGAAGATCCAGCCGCCGTCGAAGGGCTCCTCGTTGACCTTCTCGGGGCTGTCCTCGAGGTCCTCGTTGACGGCCACGATCTCGCCGGAGATGGGGGCGTAGATGTCGGAGGCGGCCTTCACGGACTCCGCCACCGCCACCTCGTCCCCGGTGGCCACGGTGCTCCCGGTCTCGGGCAGCTCCACGAACACCACGTCGGAGAGCAGGTCCTGGGCGTAATCGGTGATCCCGATGGAGACCGTGCCGTCGCTTTCCTCCTTCACCCATTCGTGGCTCTTGGTGTAGCGGCGATCGTCCCGGACATCCATGGCGTTCCCTCCTTGTACAGGGCTTGTTCGGCGGGGATTTGCAGTCAGATCTCGAAATTGGCCTGGCCGGCCTTCACGAACGGCGGCCGGACCAGCTTGGCGGGCAGCTCGCGGCTGCGAACCACCACCTTGGCCGGACGGCCCGGCTCGGCGGCCGCCGCCGGGACCCGGGCCAGGGCGATGCCACGCTCCAGGGTGGGGGAGAAGGTACCGCTGGTGATCTCCCCCACCTCCTCGAGGCCGTCGAAGTGGACCTCCTGGTGGCTGCGCAGCACGCCCTTGCCCTCCAGGACCAGGCCGATGAGCTTGCGGGCAGGGCCCTCCGCCCGCTGCCGCTCCAGGGCGGCGCGGCCGATGAAGTCGCGGTCCGCCGGCTCCCAGGCTACGGTCCAGGCCAGCCCCGCCTCCAGGGGGGTGGTGGTCTCATCCATGTCGTTGCCATACAGGTTCAGACCCGCCTCCAGGCGCAGGGTATCCCGCGCACCCAGGCCGGCCGGACGGGCCCCCGCCTCCACCACGGCGTTCCAGAAGGCTACAGTGTCGGCGTCGGGCAGGGCGATCTCGTAGCCGGATTCCCCGGTATAACCGGTCTTGCCGACGAACAGCTCGCCCAGCTCGGTGCTCACCACCGCCGCCTGGAAGCCCTTGAGGGCGTTCACCGACTCGGCTGCCGCCGAGCCCAGCAGGGGCGGCAGGATCTCCTCGGCGCGCGGCCCCTGCACGGCGAGCAGGGAGAGGTCGTGGCGCTCGGTGAGCTCCACCCCGGGATAGGCCTCGTCCCGGCGGGCCCGGATCCAGTCGGTGTCGGTCTCCCGGCGGCTGGAGTTGACCACCAGGCGGTACCAGTCCCCGCGCATGGCGTAGACGATCAGATCGTCGATCACCCCGCCGTCGGGCTTGCACATGCAGGTGTAGAGGGCCCGACCTTCTCCATCGTCCAGCTTGGCCACATCGTTGGCCAGCAGCCAGCGCAGGAAAGGCCGGGCCTCGCTCCCGGTGAGGTCCACCACCAGCATGTGGGAGACGTCGAAGATGCCGCAGGCCTGGCGCACCGCGTGGTGCTCCTCCACCTGCGAGCCGTAATGCAGCGGCATATCCCAGTCCCCGAAGGGCACCATCTTGGCCCCGCTGGAGACGTGGGTCTCATACAGTGGCGTTCTCAGCCCCATGGTCGCCTTCCCTTGTTGCGTACATCGCGCCCCCGGCTGACCGGCGGCTCCGCATCAGGCTAATCCGTTGTAGGAGCCCGCTTTAGCGGACGATGGCGTTTCGAGGCTCCCTTGCTCACTTGAGCAATCGCCCGCTAAAGCGGGCTCCTACATGGATATTTTTCAGCGCCTTCCGCGATCCGGCGCGGCTTGGCCCAATCGGCTAGGCCTGCTCCTCTTCGGCGTGGTAGGAGCTCCGCACCAGCGGGCCGGCCTTGATCCAGGAGAAGCCCATCTCCCGGCCCGCCTCCTCCAGGGCGGCGAAGCGGTCGGGATGGATGTACTCCTGCACGGGGAGCTTGTCCCGGGCCGGCCGCAGGTACTGACCCAGGGCCAGCCGGGTCACGCCCACATCGCGCAGGTCGCGCATGACGGCAAGCACCTCGGCCTCCGTCTCGCCGAGGCCGAGCATGAGGCTGGACTTGGCCTCCACGCCCTCGACGACCGCGGCGCGCTCCAGGACGTAGAGGGAGCGGGCGTAGTCGGAGCCCGGGCGCACCGGCTTGTAGAGCCGCGGCACGGTCTCCACGTTGTGGCCCCAGACGAGGGGGGCCTCCGGCGCGATGGTGGCCACCGCGGGGTCCACCACCTTGCGGAAATCGGGGGTGAGCAGCTCCACCCCCATCTCCGGCTTGCGCGCGCGCAAGGCCCGCACGGTGGCGGCGAACAGGCCGGCGCCGCCGTCGTCCAGGTCGTCGCGGTTCACCGAAGTGAGGACCACGTACGACAGGTCCATCTGCGCCGCGGCGTCGGCCACCCGCTCCGCCTCCGAGTAGTCGGCGGGCACGCCGGGCTTGCCGGTGGCCACCGAGCAGAAGCCGCAGGCGCGGGTGCAGGTCTCGCCGAGGATCATGAAGGTGGCGGTGCCGCGGCTCCAGCACTCCCCGCGGTTGGGGCAGTTGCCCTCCTCGCAGATGGTCACCAGGCGGTTGCCGTGCACCGCCCGGGCCGTGGCCCCGTACTTGCTATCCCGGGCGTCGCCCAGGGCGTATCGGATCCACGAGGGCATGCGCGAGGCGTTGCCGCCGTGGAACTTGATCGGCTGCTGGTCCATCGTGGCTTTCTCCCCTGTCGCGGGATCGGCCGTCATCCGCCCAATAAAAAAGGGGAGGACGACACACCCGTGCCATCCTCCCCTCTGTACTGGAAACCTGAGAGTTCACTTCGCTGCAAAATCCCTGCCCATGCGAAGGGCGATCAAGGAGTTTGGAGCGAAGCTACCCCTTCGGTGCCCTGCCGGCGCCCCGCGCGGGAGCCACGGCCAGGTCTCTCCAGAGCCCCATCCCCCGATGGTCCTTTTGCCTGAGAGCTTCCGGGAGGAGTTTCCCCTTCGGCGCCCCGCCCACGGCGGGGTCTCTCCCATCGGGATCGTCTGGGCCGCGCGAATTTTCACTTCATCTCGGCGAAAACATTGTATGGTGATCAAGGATGCTGTCAATGATCGGCCCGCCCCCCCTCCGAGCGAGCCGAGCAGGAGGCCGGCTGATTTCGCGCAGTGCCGCACCTTTCCTCGCAACTCCCCGCACGGGCGGGGGAAGCGCGTTTGGTCATGTTTGAATCTGGTGATAGGATACCGTGCAGTTCAAACCGAGCAGGCGACTTCTTGCTTCCTGACACCGCTTCGTGCTTCGCACACATCCCTGGCCGCCGACCGCTGGTCCCGCTCCAGGCTGCACCATCTTCCGGAGCCCGCGCCGGTGGAACCTCCGCCCCGCGCGGGCCGTCGTGCTTACCTCCGCACACCATCGCGAAAGCCATTCGTGAGTCGGCTCCCGCTCGTGCGCCCCGGGGTGCCGGGTCGCGCTGCACCCGTTCCGCCCCTCGGGGCGACCACGCCCGGGCACTGCGCCAACCCGCCCTTCGCCCCTAGCGGCCGCCTGAATTCGCCAATATCCGTCTATCATCGAGGGAGGAGTTTCTCCTATGGGGATTCGAAACGAGAACACCGGGCTCGAGCATGAGCAGTATACCCCGGATTTCGCCGACTACTGGGACGACCTGGTCGGTTGGGAAAAGCGCGAGGAGGGCGAAGGCGGCTTTTACGAGCGCCTCCTGGCGGCCTCCAACTGCGAAACCGTGGCCGACGTGGCCTGCGGCACCGGCTACCACGCCATCACCCTGGCCAAGAACGGCTTCAAGGTGACCGCCTCCGACGGCTCCGAGAACATGGTCCGGAAGACCGAGGAGAACGCCAAGCAGATGGGCGTGACCCTCCAGGACACCAAGGTGGTGGATTGGGTGAAGGCCTCCCAGTACCTGGGCGAGAACAGCTACGACGCCGTGATCTGCCTCGGCAACTCCTTCACCCACCTGTTCGAGCACGAGGCGCGCCGGGATGCGCTGGAGGAGTTCTTCAAGGTGGTGAAGCCCGGCGGCATGGTGGTCATCGACCACCGCAACTACGATTCCATGCTGGAGCACGGCTACAGCTCGAAGCACAACTACTACTATTCCGGCAAGGGCGTGGACGCTTACCCCGCGGAGCTGAACCGCTACCTGGCCCGCTTCGAGTACGTGTTCCCCGACGGCGCCAAGTTCCAGCTCAAGATGTACCCGCTCCGCCAGGACTACGTTTCCCACCTGCTGGAAGACGCCGGCTTCATCAACGTGGTCCGTTACGGCGATTTCGAGAAGCCGTACGATCGCGACGAGGTGGACTTCATCCAGCAGGTCGCCTACAAGCCGCGCGGTTGAGCCGGCCCAACCCGCTCCGTCCCGGCCGGCGTACCGTTTGAGGGCTAGCCGGGCCGGGCGGAGCGAACAGTTTTTCCTGTAGCACCTGCGCCCCGGCAGGGCCGGGCGCAGCCAAAGATTTCATCAACCCTTAACTTTCTGCAACACGAGGAGCATTTCGGGTATGGCACGCGAATATCTCTTCTCCTCCGAGTCCGTTGGAGAAGGCCATCCTGACAAGGTGGCCGACAACGTCTCGGACGCCATTCTGGACGCCCTGCTCGAGCAGGACCCCATGTCCCGTGTGGCCTGCGAGACCATGGTGAACACCGGCATGGCCATCATCTCCGGTGAGATCACCAGCGGCGCCAACGTCGACTACACCGACGTGGTCCGCAAGACCATCACCGACATCGGCTACAACGACAGCGACATGGGCTTCGACGGCAACACCTGCGCCGTGCTCATCTCCCTGGACAAGCAGTCCCAGGACATCGCTCAGGGCGTGGACGAGGGCAGCGGCCTCGACCTCGACCAGGGCGCCGGTGACCAGGGCCTGATGTTCGGTTTCGCCACCAACGAGACCGAAGACCTCATGCCCATGCCCATCCAGTACGCCCATAAGCTCACCGAGCAGCAGAAGGTGCTGCGCAACAACGGCAAGCTTCCCTGGCTGCGTCCTGACGTGAAGTCCCAGGTGTCCGTGCGCTACGAGGGCAACACCCCCAAGGCCATCGACGCCGTGGTGATCTCCACCCAGCACGACGAGAGCGTCTCCTACGACGACCTCAAAGAGGCCGTCATGGAAGAGATGATCAAGCCGATCATCCCCTCCTCCATGCTCTCCGACGACACCAAGTACTTCATCAACCCCACCGGCCGGTTCGTGATCGGCGGCCCCGTGGGCGACTGCGGCCTCACCGGCCGGAAGATCATCGTCGACACCTACGGCGGCATGGGCCGTCACGGCGGCGGCGCCTTCTCCGGCAAGGACCCCACGAAGGTGGACCGTTCCGCCGCCTACGCCGCCCGCTACGTGGCCAAGAACGTGGTGGCGGCCGGCCTCGCCGACATGTGCGAGGTGCAGGTGGCCTACGCCATCGGCATCGCCAACCCGGTGTCCGTCCACGTCGAGACCTTCGGCACCGCCAAGATCGACGAGGAGAAGATCGAGCAGCTGATCCGGAAGCACTTCGATCTGCGGCCGAAGGGCATCGTACAGATGCTCGACCTGCTGCGCCCGATCTACAAGAAGACCGCCTCCAACGGCCACTTCGGCCGGCCGGAGCCGGAATTCGGCTGGGAGAAGACCGACAAGGCCGAGGGCCTCAAGGCCGACGCCGGGCTTTAAGCGTCCCGGAGCCGCGGTGGCCCCGGCTGGCCCGGTCTAGCCGGGGCTTTCTAACAGATTGACCATTTTTGCTTCGCGAATTCCGGCACTGGTTCCGTTTCGCGATATGAAGGAGCTTTAGAGAATGGCTGAAGACTACAAGGTTGCCGATATCGGCCTGGCCGGTATGGGCCGCAAGCAGATCAAGATCGCCGAGACCGAGATGCCCGGTCTCATGAAGCTGCGCGAGGAATGGGGCGCCAAGCAGCCCCTCAAGGGCGCCCGGATCGCCGGCTGCATCCACATGACCGTGCAGACCGCCGTGCTCATCGAGACCCTGCAGCACCTCGGCGCCGAGGTGCGCTGGAGCTCCTGCAACATCTTCTCCACGCAGGACGACGCCGCCGCCGCCATCGCCGCCGAGGGCACCCCGGTGTTCGCCTGGAAGGGCGAGACCGAGGAAGAGTACGAGTGGTGCATCGAGCAGACCATCCACGGCCCGGACGGTTGGACCCCCAACATGATCCTGGACGACGGCGGCGACCTCACCGCCATGGTCTACGAGAAGTATCCGGAGCTGCTCGAGCAGATCCGGGGCGTCACCGAGGAGACCACCACCGGTGTGCACCGCCTGTACCACATGGAGAGGCAGGGTCAGCTCAAGACGCCGACCATCAACGTCAACGACTCCGTGACCAAGTCCAAGTTCGACAACCTCTACGGCTGCCGCGAGTCCCTGCTCGACGGGCTCAAGCGCGCCACCGACGTCATGGTGGCCGGCAAGTACGCCGTGGTGGCCGGTTACGGCGACGTCGGCAAGGGTTCCGCCCAGTCCCTGAAGGCCATGGGCGCCCGCGTGGCCATCACCGAGATCGACCCCATCTGCGCCCTGCAGGCCCAGATGGAGGGCTTCGAGGTGCGCACCATGGACGAGGTGGCCCCCGAGGCCGACATCTTCGTCACCGCCACCGGCAACAAGGACGTGATCACCCGCGCCCACATGGACCAGATGAAGGACAACGCCATCGTGTCCAACATCGGCCACTTCGATAACGAGATCGACGTGGCGGGCCTCTCCGACCTCGAGTGGGACGAGATCAAGCCGCAGGTGGACCACGTGATCTGGCCCGACGGCAAGCGCATCATCCTGCTGTCCAAGGGCCGCCTGATGAACCTGGGCAACGCCACCGGCCACCCCAGCTTCGTCATGTCCAACAGCTTCTCGGACCAGACCCTGGCCCAGATCGAGCTGTTCACCAAGGGTGACCAGTACGAGAACAAGGTCTACGTCCTGCCCAAGCACCTCGACGAGGAGGTGGCGCGGGTGCACGTGGAGGGCCTCGGCGGCCATCTGACCGAGATGACCAAGGACCAGTCCGAGTACCTCGGCACCCCGGTCGAGGGGCCGTACAAGCCGGAGCATTACCGCTACTAAGCGGGGCGGTAGGCATCGGTAGGAGGAGGTCCGCCCTCCTCCCGAATGGGGCTCGTCCCCATTCGTAGGCCGCCCCGCTGGGGCGGCCCACCAATGGGGATTTTTCGATAGCGGCGAGGCCGCCAGGCATCTACCGCGAAGCGAGGATACGAATATGGGTTTCAAACGGGAAAATTACGAATTTTCCTTCGAGTTTTTCCCGCCCAAGAATGACGAGGGCGAGAAGCGGCTCCAGGAAGCGGTCCACGAGCTCAAGCCGCTGGATCCGGCCTACTGCTCGGTGACCTTCGGCGCCGGCGGCTCCACCCGCGAGCGCACCTTCGACACCGTGGACTGGATCCAGAAGGAGGCCGGCCTGGAGGCCGTCCCGCACCTGTCCTGCATCGGCTCGCGCCAGGAGGACATCCGCGAGATCCTGCAGCGCTACAAGGACTCCGGGGTCAAACGGATCATCGCCCTGCGCGGCGACATCCCGGAGGACGAGGAGGCCTTCAAGGAGGGCGGCTTCCGCTACGCCAACGAGCTGGTGGCCTTCATCAAGGAGGAGTTCCCCAACTTCGAGGTGGTGGTGGGCGCCTACCCCGAATTCCACCCGGAGGCCCCGGACCCGGTCACCGACATGGAGAACTTCGTCCGCAAGGTGAAGGCGGGCGCGGACGTGGCCACCACCCAGTACTTCTTCACGAACCTGTCGTACTACAAGTTTGTGGACGACGTGCAGAAGATGGGCGTGGACATCCCGATCAAGGTGGGCCTGATGCCCATCACCAACTTCAAGCAGATCGACCGGTTCTCGCAGATGTGCGGGGCGGACATCCCGGCGTGGATCCGCAAGCGCATGGAGCACTACGGCGACGACACCGAGTCGCAGAAGGAGCTGGGGATCGAGATCGCCACGCGGCAGGCGGAGGATCTGCTGGCCAACGGCATCCCCGGCATCCACTTCTACACCCTGAACAAGGCCGAGGCCACCAAGCGCATCTGGGAGAACCTGGGACTGTAAGGCCCGTGGGGCCGGGTCGCCCCCTGCGCCCCGCTCCTACTCCTCCCCTTTACTTGTCTGCCAAATGAGGAGCCGGAAATGAGCCGCTTCATGGACCGACTCAAAGAGCGGGTGCTGATCCTGGATGGCGGGATGGGCACTGCGCTGATGGAATACGATCTCGATGTCGACAAGGACTTCCTGGGCCTGGAGAACTGCTCGGAGATCCTCTGCGATTCCCGCCCGGACGTGGTGAAGGACATCCACCGCTCCTTCTTCGAGGCCGGCTCGGACGCCGTGGAGACCAATACCTTCGGCTCCAACAAGCTGGTGCTCGCCGAATTCGGCCTCACCGAGCGCACCCGCGAGCTGAACCGCATCGCCACCGAGCAGGCGCGCGAGGTGGCCGCGGAGTTCGCCACCGAGGACTGGCCGCGCTTCGTGGTGGGCTCCATGGGTCCGGGCACCAAGCTGCCCAGCCTCAACCACACCGACTATGACACCCTGGAGGACTCCTACGCCGAGCAGGCCCGAGGCCTGATCGACGGGGGCGTCGACGTGTTCCTGACCGAGACCTCCCAGGACCCGCTCCAGATCAAGGCGGCCATCAACGGCATCCGCATCGCCCAGCGCGAGGCCGGCGTAGAGCTGCCCATCATCTCCCAGGTCACCATCGAGACCGTGGGCACCATGCTGGTGGGCACCGAGATCCAGGCCGCGGCCACCATCCTGGACGCCATGGACGTGGACATGATGGGCATGAACTGCGCCACCGGCCCGGCGGAGATGTCCGAGCACGTCAAGTGGCTGGGCGAGAACTGGCCCAAGCCCTTCTCCGTGCTGCCCAACGCCGGCCTGCCCATGCTGGTGGACGGCAAGACCACCTATCCCCTGCAGCCCGAGGAGATGGCCGACTGGGTGGCCCGGTTCGTTGAGGAAGACGGCGTCAACCTCATCGGCGGCTGCTGCGGCACCACGCCGGAGCACATGAAGGCGCTGCGCGACAAGATCGGCTTCCAGGCCCCCAAGGACCGCAGCGACGTGCAGCTCGAGCCGGCCCTCGCCTCCCTGTACAACCAGGTGCCGTACCGCCAGGAGAACGCGGTGATGGCCATCGGCGAGCGCACCAACGCCAACGGCTCCAAGCGCTTCCGCGAGCTCCTCAACGAGGAGGACTGGAACGGCATCGTGCGCGTCGCCAAGGACCAGGTGAAGGAAGGGTCCCACACCCTCGACGTCTGCACCGCCTACGTGGGCCGGGACGAGATCCGCGACATGACCGAGGTGATCTCCCGCTTCCGCGGCGACGTCACCATCCCGCTGGTGATCGACTCCACCGAGACCCCGGTGATCGAGGCGGCCCTCAAGCTCTACGGCGGCAAGGCCCTGATCAACTCCATCAACTTCGAGGAAGGCGAGGAGAAGGCCGCCACCGTCCTCGGCTACGCCAAGAAGTACGGCGCCGGGGTGATCGCCCTGACCATCGACGAAGACGGCATGGCCAAGGAAGTCGACGACAAGATGCGGATCGCCCGCCGCCTCTACGACTTCGCGGTGAACCAGCACGGCCTGCCCGCCCACGACCTCATGTTCGACCCGCTGACCTTCACGGTCTGCACGGGCAACGAGGAGGACCGCAAGCACGCCATCAACACCCTGGACGCCATCGAGGCCATCGCCAAGGAGATGCCGGAGGTCCAGATCGTGCTGGGCCTGTCCAACATCTCCTTCGGCCTGAAGCCGGCGGCCCGCCAAGTGCTGAACTCGGTGATGCTGCACCACGCCCAGGCCCGGGGCCTCACCGCGGCGATCATGCACGCCTCCGCGATCCTGCCCAAGCACAAGATCGAGGAGGAGGAGTACAAGGTCGCCGAGGACCTGCTCTTCGACCGGCGCGAAGAAGGCTACGACCCCCTCCACAAGTTCATCGAGCTGTTCAAGGACAAGGAGGCCGCCGGCGGCCCGGCCAAGAAGAAGCCGGAGACCATCGAGGAGGTGCTCAAGGAGCGCATCGTCGACGGCGACCGCGACGGCATCGAGGAAGACCTCGACAAGGCCATGGAGAAGTACGAGCCGCTGGAGATCGTCAACCAGCACCTGCTCGGCGGCATGAAGGTGGTGGGCGACCTGTTCGGCGCCGGCGAGATGCAGCTGCCCTTCGTGCTCCAGGCTGCCGAGACCATGAAGGCCGCCGTGGCCCACCTCGAGCAGTTCATGGAGAAGAAGGAGGACGAGGAGAAGGGCACCATGGTCCTCGCCACCGTGAAGGGCGACGTCCACGACATCGGCAAGAACCTGGTGGACATCATCCTCACCAACAACGGCTACAACGTGGTCAACATCGGCATCAAGCAGCCCTGCGAAGCCATCATCGAGGCCGCCGAGGAGAACAAGGCCGACGTCATCGGCATGTCCGGCCTGCTGGTGAAGTCCACGGTGATCATGAAGGAGAACCTGGAGGAGATGCGCAGCCGCGACATCACCACCCCGGTGCTCCTGGGCGGCGCCGCCCTGACTCGCAGCTTCGTGGAGCAGGACTGCTCCGAGGCCTACGGCGACGGCGTGGTGGAGTACGCCAAGGACGCCTTCGCCGGTCTGCAGCTGATGGATCAGCTCACGGGCAACGCCCAGCCGGAGCAGGAAGAGGCCGAGTAGCCGGCGGCTCCGCACCCGCAGTCAGGGGCCGCCCGGCGCGGCCCCTTTTTTAGGCACAAAACCCGACCCAAATACCCGGTTTTCCCGGCCCCGCTACGCGGCTTTTGCCATTTCCCCGACGACCTGATAGTGGTTTAGGGTTGGACGAAAGGCGTGTACGCGGCGCCCAGAACAGGTACGACCATGACCGAGCAAGTGATCCGATCCGACGTCGCCACGGATAACCCCGTTCCCACGCCCCCCTTCTGGGGCACCCGCGTTCTGGAGCACATCCCGGTGCGCGCCCTGGTTCCCTACATCAACAAGACCATGCTCTACCAGTTCCAGTGGGGCTTCAAAAAGGCGGGGCGCAAGAAGGACGAGTACTGGCAGTGGGCCAAGCAGGAGGTGGACCCCATCTTCAACCAGATGCTCGCCCGGGTGGAACAGGAGCAGATCCAGACCCCGCAGGCGGTGTACGGGTACTTCCCCTGCCAGAGCGAAGGCAACGACATCATCCTCTACAAGGATCCCGAGGGGAACGAGGAGCTGCAGCGCTTCACCCTGCCCCGGCAGGACGGCAAGAAGCACCTCTGCATCGCCGACTTCTTCCGCTCGGTGGACTCCGGCGAGATGGACGTGATCGGCCTGCAGGTGGTGACCGTCGGCCAGCACGCCTCCGACGTGGCCCGCGAGTGGTTCAACGAAGACCGCTACACCGACTACCTGTACCTGCACGGCCTCAACGTAGAGACCACCGAGGCCCTGGCGGAGTGGGTACACAAGCAGATCCGCGCTGAGCTGGGCTTCGCCGGCGAGGACGACCGCGACCCGCAGGCGCTGATCAAGCAGGGCTACCGGGGCTCCCGCTACTCCTTCGGCTATCCCGCCTGCCCCAACCTGGAGGACCAGCGCCCCCTGCTGGAGATCCTGGGTGCGGACCGGCTGGGCATCACCATGGCCGACGAGCAGCAGATGCATCCGGAGGAATCCACCTCCGCCATCGTCTGCCACCACCCCGAGGCCAAGTACTTCAGTGTCTGACGGCCGGAGCGGGTAAGTGCCATCCGAGTCTTCCCACGGGGCGGAGCGCATCGCCCTGGCCTGGACCGGCGCCTCCGGCGCCGCCTACGGGCTGCGCCTCCTGGAGCAGCTCTTGGCGGCCGGCGTGCGTGTGGAGCTGATCGTCTCCAAGGCGGCCCAGGTGGTGCTGGGCCAGGAGACGGACCTGGAGCTGCCCGCCCAGCCCGAGGCCATGCGCGAGGCGCTGGTGGCGCACCTGGGCCGCGGCGCGGACACCCTGCGGGTGTATGGCCGCGAGCAGTGGACGGCGCCGGTGGCCTCGGGCTCCAACGCCCCCCGGGCCATGGTGGTCTGCCCCTGCACCTCGGGCACGGTGGCCGCCATCGCCAACGGCACCAGTGATAACCTGATCGAGCGGGCCGCCGACGTCACCATCAAGGAACGCCGGCAGCTCGTGCTGGTGCACCGGGAGACCCCGCTGTCCCTCATCCATTTGGAGAACATGACCCGGCTGGCGCGCATGGGAGTGACCATCCTGCCCGCCAACCCGGGGTTCTACCACCGGCCGACCACCGTGGAGGCGCTGGTGGATTTCGTGGTCGCGCGCGTGCTGGACCACCTGGAGGTGGACCACCACCTGGTCCCGCGCTGGGCCGCCGACGAGGAACGCCGTGAAGCCGAGTAACGTCCTCCGAACCCTCCACCGCATCACCCAAGAGGTGGGGCGCGCGCCCCACCTCCAGCAGGCCCTGGACACTCTGGTTTCCGGCCTGCGTCGGGCCATGAGCACGGAGGTGTGCACCGTCTACCTCTCCGACCCGGAGGTGGAAGGCGGCTGGGTGCTGCGGGCCACCGACGGCCTCAACCCGGAGTCGGTGGGCCAGGTGCGCCTGGGTCCGGGAGAAGGGCTGGTGGGCCTCGTGGCCCGCGAGGAGGAGCCGGTGAACCTGGACAACGCCGGCCAGCACCCCCTGTTCC